>NZ_JAILQF010000404.1 GCF_024699075.1 Butyrivibrio sp. | reverse complement strand
AATTTCCGGAGAAATCAGATGCTCTTTTTGCAATAAGACTCAGGATCAGGTCAAGAAGCTTATAGCTGGACCTGCAGGTGTATATATTTGTGATGAGTGCGTTGAGATATGCTCAGATATAATTGAAGAGGAATTTGAAGAAGAGCCGGAAGAGAGCATTGATCACAATATCAATCTCTTAAAGCCGGTTGAGATCAAAGAGTTCCTTGATGAGTATGTTATCGGACAGGAAGAAGCTAAAAAGGTTCTTGCTGTGTCTGTATACAACCACTACAAGAGGGTCACAAGCCCCAGAAATTCTGTCGATGATGTAGAACTTCAAAAGAGTAATATCTGCATGATAGGACCTACCGGTTCCGGTAAGACTTATCTTGCTCAGACACTTGCAAAGATCATTAATGTTCCTTTTGCAATTGCAGATGCAACTACTCTTACTGAGGCTGGTTATGTCGGAGAAGATGTTGAGAACATTCTTCTGAAGCTGATCCAGGCTGCAGATTATGATATTGAGCGTGCTCAGTATGGAATTATCTACATCGATGAGATAGACAAGATCAGTAAGAAGGGTGAGAACGTATCTATCACCAGAGATGTATCAGGTGAAGGTGTTCAGCAGGCTCTTCTTAAGATTATAGAAGGTACGGTTGCAAGTGTTCCTCCTCAGGGCGGACGTAAGCATCCTCATCAGGAAGTGATTCAGATCGATACCAGCAATATCCTTTTCATATGCGGTGGAGCTTTTGATGGTCTTGAGAAGATCATTGAAGCCAGAATTGATCATAAGTCAATTGGATTTAATGCTGAAATCCTTGATAAGTCAGAACGTGAGATAGGACAGGTGCTTGAGCATGTAACACCTCAGGATCTTGTTAAGTTCGGTCTTATCCCTGAGTTTGTAGGTCGTGTTCCGATCACAGTAACTCTTGAAGGACTTACAGAGGAATCTCTTGTGCGTATTCTTAAAGAGCCTAGAAATGCTCTTGTTAAGCAGTATCAGAAGCTTTTCGGACTTGATGATGTACAGCTTACATTTGAAGATGATGCGATCATGAAGATAGCTTCTATGGCTCATGAGAGAGCTACTGGTGCTCGTGGCCTTCGTTCTATTATGGAGAAGGCTATGATGGATGTTATGTACAAGATTCCATCTGATGAGAATGTAGAAGAGTGTATCGTTACGAAAGCAGCAGTTGAAGGTGAGAGCCAGCCGCTTCTCGTCTACAAGGATCAGAAGAGACTTAAGACTGCTAAATAATAGCACAGCCTGATTGCGAATATTGGCAATGCAGACAGTGTAGGTGACTGATAATACAGGCAGGGGTGCAAGCTCCTGCCTTGTTTTTGGAGAAATATAATGGAATTTAAGATTAAGAATGCTGAACTTGAGATAGTATGTGGTATAACCAGTAAGCTTCCTAATAACTCTCAGCCTGAATTTGCTTTTGCAGGTAAGAGTAATGTTGGCAAGTCTTCGCTTATCAACGGACTTATGAATCGTAAGAATCTTGCTCGTACGAGTGCAGAACCCGGCAAGACGCAGACTATCAATTTTTATCATGTTAATAATGAATTTTATCTTGTGGATCTTCCTGGATATGGATATGCCAAGAGAGCCAAAGGTGAGGTTGAAAAGTGGGGTAGGATGATAGAGAACTATCTCCATACATCCAGAGTTCTTAAGAATGTATTTCTTTTGATAGATATAAGACATGAGCCTTCTGCCAATGACATCCAGATGTATGAATGGATAGTTCATCAGGGATTTGAGCCTATCATAATTGCTACTAAAGCTGATAAGCTCAATAAGTCGCAGCTTCCCAAGGCTATCAAGCTCATACGTCAGACACTTAATATGCCTGAAGATGAACTTCTCATCCCGTATTCAGCTGTTACCAAAAAGGGGAGAGAAGAAATCTACGATATCATAAATGATAGAATGTAGAAAATAATTTGTTAAAGCGTTATAATTATTTTAAGAAGAGTATTATTTTATAGAATCCGGATTGATTCCAGGGAGAAAGGAAGCATTTATGAGATGTATCAGAACTCCTATTAAATCAACAGTCTATAAGTATGAGCTTGGCAAAGGCTTTGAGGATGGTTTTGAACCATATTCTGAAGTTGTGACCAAAGGCTGGTTCGTGACAGATAATCTTGTTAAAGTAACGCGTGATAACGGTCTTATAGTATGTCCATACATCAATCACAGGAGAGGTCGTACTTTTGTCTGTGAGAATGATTATGTAATAGTCGATGATGACGGTACCAAACATCTATGTGGTCATGATAAGATCTTTGATAGGTATGAGATTATTGAAGAGTAGTCTGGATTATGCATAGGCATGAGCAAAGTAGCACGTAGTGCGGATTTGCGAATGTTTGAAGGCGCAAGACATCCGGGGGATGTCTGCTTTGCGCCGACCGGAGTAGAACGTAGATGTGAGAGTTTCGAAGAAACGGAACAATCCGGTAGTCATATGGTGTCAAAAGGAACTTTTGACACCTACCTCATTTTGATAATTATAAAAACAGGGTAATGATATGATCAGAAAAACTAAAGCGGTAATGAACAGAGTAACAGAAGTATGCAAGCGTCTCGACGAGCAGTACGGCTCAGATATGCGAACATACCTCGACCATAGAAACGCCTTTGAGCTTTTAATTGCTACCATACTGTCAGCCCAGTGCACTGACAAAAGGGTAAACATGGTAACCCCATCCCTTTTTGCCAAGTATCCTACAGTACATGATTTTGCAAATGCTGATATTAAGGAGCTGGAAAAAGAGATCCATTCCATAGGCTTCTATCATGCCAAAGCAAAGAATATAATAGGCTGCGCCAGGAAGCTTGAAAGTGATTTTAATGGAGAAGTCCCAAGGACAATAGAAGAGCTTACGTCACTTCCCGGAGTTGGACGTAAAACTGCCAACGTAATAAGAGGCAATATATTTGAAGACCCAAGTATCGTTGTGGATACTCATGTTAAGAGAATATCCAAAAGGCTTGGATTTACAGACTCTGATGATCCTGTTGTAGTAGAACAGGATCTTATGAAGATACTTCCCAAAGAAAACTGGATCAGATATAACATCCAGATAATATTCCTTGGAAGGACCATATGTAAGGCACCTACACCAAAGTGTTCGGAGTGCTTTATGAGCGATATCTGTCCTAGCTATACAGCTAAATGAACTTACCCTGCTTCCTGCATCAGGTACTGTTCAATTGAATCTTTGTTCATGGATCTTAGCTCTGCGGCATATGGCTGCAGGGCTTTAATTTTGTCTCTGGCTTCTGTTTCAGAGAGACCAAGATGATTTTTGTAGATATCACATAGCATATGATAGGTTTCTGATATATCACATTTGGTGGAAACCGAAAATTCAAGCATAGATACGATTTCCTTATAAAGACCCTCTTCATACAATACATCAGCCCATTCCTGAAGGGTTTTAATAAGAGTTATGTAGCTTGCGTCATATTCCATGAGCTTTGTAATATTGGCAGCTCCGTATTCGAGTTTTAGATCTGTATTGGTTATGCCGGTAAGATTTACTATTTTTCTGGTGTCCTTTGAAAGATTATGTATCGTATATTCCATATGTTCTATTTCTTTATGATCTTTCAGGGCACCAAAAGGGAGCTTGTCTTCAGGGATCGTAATATAATCAAGATCCTTGAGACTCTTTATGGGCGCAAGGTTTGCAAGTCTTTCTCTTTCCCAGAAAGTTTGCTGACCATTTGGCTTTTTGGAATCTTTATTCATTTCGATCCTAAGCCATGCGCAGAAGATTATGAAAAGAAATAAAAAAGTTGGAAAGCCAATATTATTAAACAAGTTTCCGTTCCCCCAAAAAGTGGTATAATGACGTGAGGGTTATTTGTTCATATAGTAATGCTTAAAGCACAGTACCTATATAAATGTATTCCCCACAAGATAAATAGTGCATTTGAAGAGATATGCGATACTTTTATTTCTTTAAATAACAATAATTAATTAGCTATTTATAATATAGCACAAGGGTAGTGGCAGTGAATAATAAATTATTATTCACAGTGTTTGTTTGTGCATTTGGATGGCTTTTTATGTGCCTTGTCTAAATGCAATAGTTTTTTCTTATATAAATTTATTCGTAAGTAAGAGGATAATTATGAGAAAGATAGTGATTGGTGTAGCAGCTTTTGCTGCGATTATGCTGGCATCTCCAATGGTCACGGAGGCTAAGACTGAAGCTAAGATTCCCAATGGGGTAACTATTGGAAGCGTTGATGTTTCAGGGATGACTTATGATGAAGCGGTTTCGGCGGTCAATTCATATATGGATACGCTTTCTGCAGCCAATATTACGTTAAAAGGTGCAAGGCAGGAGGACGTAGTAACTGTAACGGCTGCAGATCTTGGACTTACCTGGACTAATACAGATGTGGTAGACAGTGCTCTTAATATAGGAAAAGAAGGTAACGTGGTTCAGCGTTACAAACAGCTCAAGGACATCGCAAATGGCGGAGTATCTCTTGATCTTGAATATGCTTTTGATGACACAATGATCATGGACGTTTTTGCAGGCGAATGCGATTCATTCAATGTTGAAGAGGTTGACTACTCGCTTGATCGTGAGAATGGATCTTTTAGTATTGTAGAGGGAACTACAGGATATGAGCTCAATCAGACAGCTTCTATTGACCAGCTTCAGAATTATATCATAGACAGCTGGGATGGCTCAGATTTTGAACTTGCTCTTACAGTAGATGTTACAGAACCTATGGGAAGTTCAGAGGAACTTTCAAAGGTTGGAGATGTGCTTGGAACATATTCTACAAGCTATAAGACATCAGGTTCATCAAGAAGCGGTAATATTGCCAACGGATGTAAGCTTGCAAGCGGCATCACATTATATCCGGGCGAAGAGTTTTCAATGCTTGATAATATAACTCCTTTTACAGAGGAAAATGGTTATTATCTTGCAGGATCATACCTTCAGGGTCAGGTAGTAGAGAGCTTTGGCGGCGGAATCTGTCAGGTATCCACAACTTTATACAATGCAGTTCTTAAGGCAGAGCTTGAAGTAACAGAAAGATATAGTCATTCCATGATAGTAAGTTATGTAGATCCTTCACAGGATGCTGCGATAGCTGAAAATGGCGGTAAGAACTTTAAATTTGTAAATAGTACTGATTATCCTATCTATATTGATGGATATACAACATCAGATAAATCGATAGTATTTACAATATATGGAGTTGAGACTAGAGAATCAGACAGGGTTGTAACTTATGAAAGTGAAGTTCTGGAAACCAACGTTCCTGAAACAGATACTTTCGTACTTGATTCATCCCAGCCGGTTGGCTATGTAAAGGTAACCCAGTCTGCACATAATGGAATAAAGGCTCAGCTCTGGAAGGTTGTCACAGTTAACGGCAAGGAAGAAAGCCGTGAGGTAGTCAATTCAAGTAATTACAGCATGGTTCCGAGAATAGTGGCAGTAGGAACGGCGGGAGCGGATGAAAATGTTCTGGCTCAGATCAATGCTGCGATAGCGACAGGATCATACGATCAGGTAGTTGCCATGAGTAACTCAATGGCAGCAGTAATAGCGGCTCAAAGCCAGCAGATTGATCCTACAACTGGACTTCCTATAACAACTGATCAGACTGCTACAGAAAGCCAGGATCAGGCTACAACAACTGATGGAGCAACGGGCGAAACTGCAAGTGATCAGACAGCTCAAACAACAGATGGGACTACAGGCGGATGAGAATCGGTAAGATTACAGAGAATGTACTTAAAAGGTCTGTTTGGAAACAGATCCATAATGGTAAATATAAGAATGGCGCAGCAGGATATACCGACTGCGCCTGTTTTGAAACCGATGATATAAATGAAGATTTTGACATAGTTTCTTCGGTACATACTGTTACTGTAAATTCGTCGTATAGCGGTAAATATGCAGTAATAACTGCCTGTAACAATCTTATCGCAGGCGGCGGAGAGCCTTTGCAGATACTTATATCAATAACTCTTCCTGCAGATGCACAGGAAGCTGTTATAAGGAAGATAATGAATGATGCTCAGGATGCAGCAGCTTATTATAAAGCTGAGATTGCAGGAGGTCATACTGAAGTTTCAGGATTAGTAAAGGCTCCCCTTGTGACAGCGACTGCTATAGGATACAGGACTAAGGAAGGAATCATATCTGAATCTAAATCTGAATCTGATTTAGAATCTGATCCTGAATCTTTTGATATTTACTCTTTGAATAAATCTTTTTCTGATAAAAAAGCTCTTTTATCAAAGCCTGATAGAGAATATGACATCGTAGTTACCAAGTGGATTGCCCTATCCGGAACTGCCATGCTTGCAGAAGAAAAGGGAGATATTATAAGAAAAAGATATCCTTCTTTTATCATAGATGCAGGTCTTTCTTTTGGAAAAATGGACTATCTCTCAGTTTATGATGAAGCCCGTATTGCGGCTTTAAATAAGGCGGTATGTATCCATGATATATCAAGCGGCGGAATATTTGCAGCGCTGTGGGAGCTCGGCCAGATGACGGGACTTGGAATGGAAGTTGATCTAAAAGCTATACCTATAAGACAGGAGACTGTTGAGATCACTGATGTTTTTGACCTTAATCCTTATCTTCTCGCATCAGGAGGATCGCTTCTTATAGCAGCTTTTGATGGAGGAAAGATGGTTAAAGCCCTTGAAGAAGAGGGAATTCCGGCAGCAGTAATTGGAAAACTTGTAAAAGGCAATGACCGAATCATAAGAAATGAGGATGAGACAAGATTTCTGGACCTTCCTCAAAGCGATGAGATTCTTAAGGTACTAGTGTGCTGACTCATTCATAATTAACCAAATTACTTGTCTATGAATTTATCTACTTCGTCATAAAATCTCGACAATGATTACATTGCCTTCGATTTTATATCCTTGTATATAAATCCATATCCTTCGTAATTTGATTAAAGATGAACGAGTCAACACACTAG
>NZ_JAILQF010000244.1 GCF_024699075.1 Butyrivibrio sp. | reverse complement strand
TAACGCATTTGGTGGATTTAAGGTACAGGGTAAGGGCGAAGTCAATGCAGAGCGTGTCCTTCAGGATGCACTTGCCGTTCAGGAAGCAGGCGCCTTTGCAGTAACTCTTGAGTGCGTTCCACCTAAGCTTGCAGCTCTTATCAGCAAGAAGCTTGATATCATCACAATAGGAATCGGCGCTTCAAGCTGCTGCGATGCCCAGGTACTTGTATATCAGGATATGCTTGGTATGGCAAGCGGCGTATCTCCTAAGTTTGTAAAGCACTTTGCAGAAGTTGGAGAGATTATGAAGGGCGCATTTGCAGATTATAAGAAAGCTGTTCAGGATGGAGCTTTCCCTACTCCCGAGCAGACATATGCTAAGAGTGACTGCTCAGATGAGTTCTTGCAGAGTCTTGATGCCAAGTACAGTGAAGAGGGCTATATAAAAAGAATATCCTGAGCTGCTGAAAGAAAAATCGTTATATCAGAATTTGTATAAGCTAAGAAGTCTGCGTATGGATTTGTAAAAAAGACCTGATGACAGGTTAATGTTTAGTCTTAGTTTGAATTTAATAACAAAGAGAAATTGCATATATAAGGTATTAAGGTAATCGGAGGAATATATGATCAAAGCAGAAACAATCAAAGAAGTTAGAGAAAAGGTTAAAGCCTGGAAAAAGGAAGGCCTGACAATAGGTCTTGTTCCTACAATGGGATATCTTCATGAAGGACATGCAAGCCTTGTAGATAAGGCAGTATCTGAGTGCGACAGAGTAATCGTATCAGATTTTGTAAATCCTACACAGTTTGGACCTACAGAAGATCTTTCAACATATCCAAGAGATTTTGAAAGAGATTGCAGGCTCCTTGAGGAGCACGGCGCAAGCCTTGTATTCCATCCTTCTGTAGAAGAAATGTATGGAGAAGCTGCAGCTACATATGTTGAGATCCTTAATGATATGCCAAAACGCCTTTGCGGACAGACTCGTCCTATTCACTTTAGAGGGGTATGTACAGTTGTATCCAAGCTTTTTAATATAGCAACACCTGACAAGGCTTTCTTTGGTATGAAGGATGCACAGCAGCTGTCTATCATCAAGAAGATGGTAAGAGATATGTCTTATGGAATTGAAATTGTAGGATGTCCTATAATCCGCGAGGATGACGGACTTGCAAAGTCATCCCGTAATACATACTTAAATGAAGAGGAAAGAAAGGCTGCTCTTGTATTATCAAAGGCAGTTAATCTGGGAAAAGAGATGGCAGATAGCGGCGAAAAGGATGCTGCAAAGATCCTTGAAGCTCAAAAAGCTCTTATAGAAAAAGAGCCTCTTGCAAAGATCGACTACGTTTCAGCAGCCAATTTCGATACACTCGAGCCAGAAATATGCGTAAAGAGCGGAACACTCTTTGCAATGGCAGTATACATTGGAAAGACAAGGCTTATTGATAACTTTTTGTATGAATAAAATATTTCAAACTTCGAACATATAAATAAGTTACTTTCCTTGCAATTATTTAATTAGATTTCTAAAGAACTCGAAAATCCTTTATTAACTGCCCGAGATATCAAATTTGCAGGGACTTTAGATTGTTAATTATGTGCGAAGGTTGAGTAAAGAATTACACATGGTAGTCATAAAGATTCCTGAAAGGAGAAGATATGTTATTAACAATGCTCAAAGGTAAAATTCACCGTGCCACAGTAACTCAGGCAGCTCTTGATTACGTAGGCTCGATCACCATAGATGAAGATCTTATGGAGAAGGCAGGAATCTGTGAGTACGAGCAGGTTCAGATAGTTGATGTTGACAATGGTCAGAGATTTACTACCTATGCTATATGCGGCGAGGCAGGTTCCGGAGTTATATGCCTTAACGGCGCTGCTGCAAGATGTGTAAGTGTAGGAGATAAGGTTATCATCATGGCTTATGCACAGATGAGCCCTGAGGAGATGAAAGAATATCATCCACAGGTTGTATTCGTTGATGGCGATAATAAAGCTGTACGCATCACTACCTATGAAAAGCATGGCCGGTTAGAGGATATGAACTGACATAGAAAAATAAAAAAATCATGAAAATTAATGCATCTGCCAAGGGGCTTATAACCCCTGTGGTAGGTGCATTTTGTTGTTAATTGAGGGTGAATTTTCAGACCTGTTTTCGTAAAAAATCTATAAAAAGATGTAAATATGATTGATTATATGATAGGTAATCTGTTATTATTACATCTGTTGTAACAAATGCAACAAATAAATAATTTTTACACAATAAGGAGAAGTTAGGCTGTTTTCTTTTATGTACTCAAGCTCCGTGGGGGAACTTGGTACTTTCTTTGTATTGATCCAGCCGATGTTATGAAAAGCTTAAAAAGAGTATTATTAACAACAACTGCTATGGCATATGCTGCTGCAGTGCTTTCTTTTGCTGAGCCTATTGTAGCCTTCGCAGAAGAAAATGAAACACAAGATGTGACAACAGACGTAACAGATGTAACAGATAATTCTTCAAATGCTTCCAGCACTGTTGAAGGAGCAACAGATGAGGCAACTACAGATGCAAGCGCAGAAGCTTCATCCACAGAGGATGCACAAGCTCAGACAACAACAGAAAGCTCAACAGAAGGTGAGACTGTAGAAGAACAGACTACAGAAGAACTTACCGCAGAAGAGCAGGCCGCTTTACAGGCAGCGTTACTTGCTGCAGATCCAGTAGGATACGATTATGATTTTACAATGGAAGAGCTCGTTCTTATGGCTAATGTAGTATACAGAGAAGCCAGAGGATCATTTAATGGACAGGTAGCTGTTGCCGAAGTTATAATGAACCGTGTAATGTCACCTGCATATCCTAACACTATAGAAGGTGTTCTTTCACAGAAGGGACAGTTCTCAACATACAGCTGGGCCAGCAAGAGAACAGTTGAAGAGACAAGCCCTGAAATGATCAACCTTTGTCTTAAGGTTTTGAGTGGAGAAAATTCATACCTTAACAATGCAAATATTCTTTCTTTTAAAAGAAATGATGGAAGTCAGACTTTCTATGGAAAGACTCTCTATACAGTAGTTGATAATCAGGCCTTCTATTCTATCTGATGACGTAAGTATTGTGTGTACAATCCGGTCGTCATATGGTTTCAAAAGGTACTTTTGATATCTATATCATCGGATAAGATAATCATTGATCATAAAAAAGCTGTGAAAAAATGAGAAATCATTTTTTCCAGCTTTTTTATATGGCATTTTTTATAACACGCTGTTTGATAAAAGACTGTTCTTGGACTTGATACATAATGGTTAAGTGCAGTGAATTATGCTAACTTAGCAGTAGTTATAGACAAAATAGACTGAGTAAAAAAGTCATGTTAATATAAGTTGGTAGTATAAAAAAATAAATGTGAGATTTTTATGATAAATCACTCAAAATTCGTACATTATAATTTATCTTATATTCTTGCGAATTTTGAGTAAATAAATAGTACATATAGAAGGATAATGATATGGATGCACTTGAAGTGATGTTTGGCAAAAGGAGTATTGCTGATAAGATTGCTCAAAGCAAGGGACCGGTAGGAGTTGAAACCATTCAGATAAAAAATGCTGATACTGTTAAAGATGAGCTTTCAAAGCGCTATATAGCATTTGATACAGAGACAACCGGCTTTTCCGCCTATAATGACAGAATAATAGAGCTAGGCGCAGTCCTTTTTGAAAACGGCAAAGCTGTAAAGAGTTATGGCACACTTGTTAATGCAGGTAAAAGGATTCCTGCAAGCGCTACAAGAGTAAATCATATTACTAATGAAATGCTTATAAAAGCACCTACAGAAGAGGAAGTATATCCTGAATTTGTGGAGTTTTTAGATGATGCCATAAAGGGGAATACGATAATATGCGCTCATAATGCAAGCTTTGATATGAGATTTTTGAGCGCAACTTTTGAAAGACTGGGAATTGGCGCAAAGATCAGATTCGTTGATACTCTGGCCATCTGTAAGAAATGTGTCACCTGCACAGACAACCATAAGCAGCCTACAATGGCAGAATATTTTAATATCAGCCAGCAGGATGCTCATAGGGCAGAGTCTGACGCCCTTGTATGCGGAAGCATAATGAAAGAGCTTTTAAAGCTTATGTAAAAGCTTGTCAGACGTTATCATTCCAGTGTAGTCTGTGAAGCTGCCCGTTTAGATTCAGTCCTTCAAAGTGGTTCTGACGAAGAGCTTCAAAAAGGACTATTGCAGCGGAGTTACAAAGGTTGATGGATCTTGTATCTTCGAACATCGGGATACGAACGCATTCTTCTTCATGATCTACAAGGATCTCTTCCGGTATGCCTCTGCTTTCCGGTCCGAACATTATATAATCATCAGTTGTATAGCTGACATCAGAATAGACTTTATGAGCTTTTGTAGTAGCCATCCATACTTTTGGATGGTTATTTTTATTCATAAAGTCTTCAAAGTTTTCGTAAACTTCATAATTAAGCTTGGGCCAGTAATCAAGGCCTGCACGCTTTATCTCTTTTTGGTCAAGGCTAAAACCAAGGGGCTTTATAAGATGAAGTTTTGTATTTGTAGCAACACAGGTTCTTCCAATGTTGCCGGTGTTATAAGGGATTTCAGGTTCAAATAATACTATGTTCACTTCTTTGTTTATTCCTTTTCATTGATAAGGCCCTTTGATTTTTATCTCAAAGGGCTTTGTTATTATAGCAGAAATTATTAAATTCTTGTACTGTGTGAACTGTCCACCATCTAAAGATAATGGGGGTTATTGCTGCATCGTTATGCACTTCCCAATTTCTTTTCCCAATGACTTAACCTGAAATAGATAAGCATCAGTAAACTGCACATCATCCAGCCTACAGGGAACGACAGGCTTACAGGATAAATGGATGGGGTGATCCTTGTAATAACGAACAGGTATATCTGTCTGAATATTACGAAGCTGAATATCATGATAAACATAGGTGCAGTTGCATCGCCTATACCTCTTAATACGCCTGCGTGAATCTGATTGAAGCAGCAGAAGAAATCAAACATACAGTTGCATCTTATAAATATGATTCCATATTTCATAACTTCCTGATCTTTGGTGAAAAGACGTATTATGTAAGGCGCAGCTGCGTATTCCAGCGCACAGATAATTATTGTAACAATGACAGCAAGTAGTAGGGATATACGAATTCCCTGTTTGATTCTGTCTGGATTTCTGGCACCGGCATTCTGGCCTGTGAAAGTGGTGTTAGCAAGAGATATGCTCTGAAGGGGCAGCATTACAAAAGCATCAATTCTTCCATAGCTTCCCCATCCGGCTGTAGATGCAGCACCAAAGCTATTAATATAGCTTTGAACGAATATGTTTGAAAAGCTGATTATTGCCATCTGAAGTCCCGCAGGAAGACCAACAGAGAATATCTTTTTGAGAATCCCCGGATCTATATGCATTTCTTTAAAAGAAATGCCATAGTTTTCCTTGGTCTTAAGCAGTACATACATACCCATAAATGCAGATACAAACTGGGATATAACTGTTGCATAGGCAACTCCGGAAACACCCATTTTAAATCCTATGACAAATAAGAGGTCAAGGATTATATTAAGAACACTTGTGATTATGAGGAATATAAGTGGTCTTACAGAATCGCCAATAGCCCTTAATATTGCAGATGTCATGTTGTAGAACATAAGACCAAGGATACCAAGGAAGTATATTCTAAGATAGGTGGTCGCAGGTTCTATAACAGATACGTCTGTTTTCATGAGAACTATAAGTGGTGGTGTTATAAAGTAACCCAATATCATAAAGGCAATGCCCATTATGAAGGTTGCTGTAAGAGCTGTGTGGATTGATTTTCTTAACATATCAGCCTTTTGAGCACCGAAAAACTGGGATATTATAACTGATGATCCTGTAGAAAAACCTACAAAAAGACCTACCAGTGTGTTGATTATTACAGCTGTACTTGTAACAGCGGCAAGTGATTCAGGACCTACAAACTGTCCAACTATTACGCTGTCTACAGTGTTATAAAGCTGCTGAAAGGCATTACCAAGTAGAAGAGGTAATGCAAAAAGGACCAGCTCCTTAAGGATTGGTCCTTTGGTCATATCAATATTTTTAGATCTAGCCATGTTGTTTTGGATCCTCCTGGATAAAAGTATAGCACAATATAATAGTAACCAAGTATTAACTATTTATAAAAAAGATCATGGCGCCGATAAGGTGTTAATGACAAAGAATTTTCCTACCCGCCATCTTAAAAAAATCCCAGATACGTGGTGCATTATAAAAGCATAGGTGCTATAGTTATTAAAAATGCAAAAAAAGGGGACGAAGGTATGTATTACATCGAGGTTATAGTTTTGCTTCTTATAGGTTTCTATGGTCTGGCACAGGCATTTATGAACAATAAGGTTGCCAGGAATTCAAAGGGTCAGGAAAAGAGCACCAAGTATTTTAAAGTGTCGGGAGCACTTATGGCAGTTATTTCATGGCTTCTTGCAGGATATATAATCTACCATTATCTTGCAGTATAAAAACCCAAAATATAAATTGGAGATAGTAAGTTATGAATTCTTTCGATGCGAAAGAGTGTATTAGTGATATCTGGGATCAAATAAATAAGTCAGGTCTTATGAGTGGTGGTAATAACAGCGTTCATAGTCTTCTGGCTGATCAAAACGGAAAGAAGATATTCGAAGAGTACACTTATCCATACAGCAAATCCAAGATGCACAGGATGTTTTCTATTACTAAAAGCTTTGTATCACTTGCTATAGGCTTTTTGATAGATGAGGGGAAGCTAGATCTTAGTGATAAGATCACAGATTTTTTCCCGGAATATGAACCCAAGGAAGGTTTTCATCCATATCTTTTAAATATGACGATTCAGGATATGCTTAGCATGCAGACCTGTCATACATCAACGACCTATAAGTTTCATGTTGATCTTAACTGGGTTGAAAGCTTTTTTGTTACAGCTCCTTCTCATAGAAGTGGTAAGCTGTTTAATTATGATACTTCATCAAGTCATACGCTTGCGGCACTTGTGCGAAAGCTTTCAGGCTGTGAAGTACTTGATTATCTTAGAACGAAGATTCCTTCAAGATATCTTTTTTCCAAAGACGCGTATATTATAAAAGATCCTTTCGGCGATGAGATCGGCGGATCAGGCCTTATGTGCTATCCGGACGATATTCTTAATGTCGGAAGATTTGTAATGGACGAGCTTTTGGAAGATGCAGATGACAAGAAGGAGCTTGATACTGCATTTTGCATAGGTGATAAGGAAAAAGATATAAGGTCTTTCAGAGACTATATCAGGCAGGCCGTAAGCTTTATGACACCGAACATTCAGACGGGGCAGGTTACCGATGAGCGTCAGGGATATGGTTATCAGTTCTGGCGTATTCGCGGCGGATTCTGTATGTATGGCCTTGGCGGGCAGTATGTACTATTCTATCCACAGTATGATCTTGTGATAGTGACAACTGCTGATCTTCAGAATGTAAAGGGCGGAAATCAGCCTCTCCTTGATATAATACATGATGCACTTCTTAAGCATGCACCTTTATTTGGTGAGTATGAAAATAGTATAGATAAGGCACTTTGCACAGAGCCTTTTAAATCTGAATTCGACTATACTTATAAAATACAGGAAAATTGTGGAGGCTTTTCTGAGTTTCATGTAAGCTACAACGATCAAAATGAAGTAGCTGGTGCAAGAGGCTGCCTTAATATAAAGCAGGAGACAGATAAGGGAGTTACAGACTATACTATCTTATTTGATCCTGATAATGAGGCTGAGGGAAAACTTACACTTGTAGATCCTCATACAATGGAGTGCCCAAGCATTACATCCTGCGAAGTTCCTTATGTATCGAGGGCTAAATGGACAGGGACTGATACCTTGTACATAGAGATATGCCTTGTTGGGGAAGATGTGGGTTCTATTCATATAACACTTAATATTTCAGAAGAAAATCTATCAGTTCAGATGCGTAAGATAGTAGAAGCAAGGTTTGAAGACTTTAAGGGATTCCTTGAAGGAACAGCTGTAAAGAAATAACTTATTTGCAGACTTCGCATAGATAGTATGTGATATACCTTACGATTTGAAGCCCTTAGGCAGCTATAAAGAATATGTAAATCCTTTATAGGCTGCCTAAGGTATCAAAATCGTAAGGTATAAGACAATTGGTTTATGGAATGCGAAGTCTGAATAATTCAATTGCATGGGGATGGGAATTAGCCTAAAACGCTGCAATACATATTGGAAAAAATGTGTCATAATAGGTATATACGATATAACGTATATGCTTGTTATGACTTTTTATTTTACGTAAGTCGTTTTATGTATGGGTGTATGAGGGGCGGTATGTTGCATTTGGGTCAGATGCCGAGTTGTGGAGATATATGAAAAAATCTGCGATTGCTTTTTTCTGTATTCTCATCTTAATAGTAAATAGCGTGGCAGTTCCTGTACTTGCTGCAAGGCAACCTTCGGATACCTTGTCAGATTACAGGGATATATTTAAAGACGCCCTAAATGAAGCAATGCAGGAAGTCGGCCCCGAAGAAGATTATAGTGGTATGACCGATGAAGAGATACAACAGGCTCAGGAAAAAGAAGAGCAGGAAGATAATAAAGCCCGTGAAGAAGCTCAGGAATCTGTTGAGAATATTCAGGATGACCTTGCCAAGGAGCAGACAAACACGGGGCCTGTAGGTATCATTATTGATGCCGATATGTCTACAGATGTCGATGATGTTGCAGCAGTTCGTATAGCACAGGAGCTTGAGTATCAGGGACTGTGCGATATCATCGGATTTGCCTATTGTTCCAAGAATCCATCAGGTAATAATATTAAAGCTGCTGAAGGACTTTTTGATTATGCTGGTCTTACAGATGTACCTGTAGCCAAGGCAGCAGTGTCATACGAATATGGCGGTAATGGTGATTACTGGGGAGTTTTATGGCAGTATAAGACAACTGATCATCCTGTATATGATAATGCTGTAAACATGTACAAGGAAGTTCTGTCTTCACATAACGGTAAGATAAGGATTGTAACCACGGGTTTTCTTACCAATATCAAAGAACTTCTTAAAGATCCGGAAGGGTACGAGCTTGTCAAAAACAAGGTTGATGCTATCTATGTTGCGGGCGGAGAATATGACGGATTATGTTATAACCTGTCCTATGATGATACCAGGATAGCTGCAACAGATTATGTTGCCAGAAATTGTCCTGTTCCTTTGTACTTTACCATGGATGTACTTGGTGCTATAAGATGTGGAGGCCACCTTACAAAGATTGACACCTATGATAGCGATATACTTTCTAAAGCTTATGCCCAGTTTGGTCTTGAGGATGGCCAGAACTACGGTAACTGTGACGGAACAGCAGTCTACTGTGCCATAACGCAGGATACCGGGTACGGAGGCTATTTTGAAGCGATTCCATGTAACTTTACAATTAATTATAATAACGGCGGAGTTTTGACCCAGACAAAGAGTGATACAATTACAGGTATTTACATGCTTGAAGCCACCTATACCAAGAATAAATACGAACTTTACAGTTCTTCAACTTATACTAATCTCTTTGATTCATATCTTGAAGCAGATTATTTAAGGAGACATCAGTGAAAAAATTATTACCTCGACATGGACGAAAATATATAGCATATCTTTTACTTATAATGATGGCACTATCATGCATATCCTGTAAGAGGATAGGAAGATCCGGCGCAGAAATAAGCTTTGGTGATAATGTCATTGTTATAAGCTGTGGGGATAACTATGCAATTTATGATGACACTGCTGATGAAAAAGGCAGATATACTATAGAAAACAAAAATGATGGAAAAGATATACTAGTATCTTTTCTTGAAGATTCTGACTTTGAAGCTCTGGAATCCCAGATGATGACATGGACAAGGAATGGCTATATTACGAGTACATCTTTTAATTTTGATGATGCCGGAAACGGCAGGCTCATATTTACAGGATCAGATGGACAAAACGAGTATTTTCGCGAAGTAAGATATTTATGTGGGAGCGACATATATGCTATATTAGATACCTTTACCACAGAAGATATTAAAGGCTTTGACGAGATAAATATTTCTTTTAAAGAGCTTGTAAGTACTTCAGATCATTCTCAAAGGATTAACGATCTTGGCAACTACATGCTCAATTATGCAGGAACCATGGCCAATACCCAGGAAGGTCTTGAAGCACTTAATGCATCAAATGACAGCTCATCAGTGGGAAATGAAGGATCGGATAACAGTAACTTTGATGATAGTCTTCTGACACCGGAAGCAGTTGCCGGCGTTGCAGAAGAATATGGATATACTCAGATAAGTGAAAACTCTGGTGACGGGTATCTTACTACTATTTATTCAAAACCAGGAAGCGTAGCAGAGATGCGATTTACTCTTTTGGAAGATATAACTCTTACAGATGGGTTTTATAAACAGGAGCTGGAGTCTACAGGCTATGATAAGGTTCCTAATCCTGTAGTTATGAGAGTTCCGGATTCCCAGGGCTATGCAAGGTATTATGCGGCTATGCATGATGAAGATGCTGTACTTGTAATATATACAGATGATGCAGATGAATGCAGCAGCATATCATCGAGATTTGGACTTGTCTATAATGCTGACAGCAGTGCTTATGATGAGATAACTTACGGTGAAGAGCCCCAGATTCCTGTGGAAGGCGTAATGGATCTTTCTATGGAAAAGTACAGGGCAGTGGCTTCATATTTTGGAATAATCGATGATGTGTCAGAAACAGTCGAAGGTGGAAATATAGTTGGCGGTGATTTCATGGATGGTACGACCATGAGCCATGCTTTTGTAGAGCCAAGATATGTTCAGGCAACTTATGAAGAAATGCTCAAAGCTTATGGAATACAAGGACCAAATCCTTGCGTATTCCAGATGAATTCAAGATATATAGTGATTGCTTATGATACAAGTGGTAACATAGTAATGGTATCTGCAGAGTCAGGAACAAGACTTGCGCAGATATGTACATATTTTGGGATAGACGTTACAAAAGATTAGAAATGGGAAGGAGTAACTTGATATGATTTATGGCGGTATAGAAGCGGGCGGAACTAAAATGATATGCGTTATTGGTAATGAAAACGGAGAGATCCTTGACAGGATGCAGATTCCTACAAAGACTCCGGAAGAAACCATGCCGCAGATGATAGAGTATTTTAAAGGCAAAGATATCAAGGCACTTGGCATAGCATGCTTTGGCCCTATTGATCTTGATAAGAATTCAAAAACCTATGGATATATTACTTCGACACCAAAACTTGCCTGGAAGAATTATGACATAGTAGGTGCTTTTGAAAAAGAGCTTGGAGTGCCGGTTGGATTTGATACAGATGTTAACGGATCCCTCCTTGGAGAGATAACCTGGGGATGTGCCAAAGGAAAGACTGATGCACTCTATCTTACAATAGGAACAGGAATTGGCGGCGGAGTAATGACTAACGGAAGACTTCTTCATGGAATGCTCCATCCTGAGCTTGGCCATATCAAGATGGCAGTAGTAGAGGGCGACACCTATAAAGGCAAATGCCCATACCACGGCAACTGTTTTGAAGGAATGGCAGCAGGCCCTGCTATTGAAGAAAGATGGGGCAAAAAGGCTGTAGAACTTGCAGATGACGATAAAGTCTGGGACCTTGAAAGCACCTATATAGCTCAGGCACTTAGCTCTTATATCCTGACACTCAGCCCTCAGATCATAATCCTTGGCGGAGGAGTAATGCACCAGGAGCAGCTCTTCCCACTTATAAGGAAAAAAGTATTAGAGCAGTTAAACGGATATGTTATAACCAAAGAACTTGCAGACATCGACAATTACATTGTCCCAGCCAGCCTTAACGACGACCAGGGAATAATGGGAGCAGTGAAGCTTGCAATCGACGCAGTATGCTGATAGGAAAAAAGATGCCCCTGATATAATCCTCGTACGGATAACGCACGAGGATTATATCAGGGGCATCTTTTTTGTACTCAGCAGACTGCATGATACCACTTTGTGCTCACATATAACATTTTGACAGGTTTACCAAACAATAGATGCTAACGAATGTGCTTATTATAATTTAATATA
>NZ_JAILQF010000241.1 GCF_024699075.1 Butyrivibrio sp. | reverse complement strand
CTTTGGACGATTGCCGCCCATGAGTTCACGCTTAACTTCTTTCTCCATTTCCTTCTGGAGATCATACTTAACGTCCTCATCATACTGGCTGATAACTGTGCTTATCTTGTCCTGAACACGCTTTGCAACTTCCTCTTCCTGACGCTGGCGCTGCTGCTGCTTGATGCGGTTCATGATATCATCAATACTTATCTGGCCTGTGATCTGATCTTCTACTGTATCAGTTTCAGGCACTACCATACTTATCTGGCCATCATAATCCTGCTTTAAGATATCATCATAGTGGCTTGTTGCTACTTTCCTTGTAGGTCTTATTGTAACTCCCGGCTCTTCCTTCTGATTAACAGGAGCATCTGTTCTTGTCCAGGTAGCTGTCTCCTGTGTTACAACCTCTCTTGTAGCATCCTCATAGAAGACTTCTGATACTGCCTTTACAGGTTTATTTCTTTCTTCTTCAGCCATGATCTGTTCCATGCTCTCAGCAATGGCTTTCTGAAGATTGACTGTATCATAACCTACAGGCTTTGGAGGAGTCTTGGGATTAGATGATTCTATATTTCTTGGCGCATTTACTGGCGCAGGTTCTGCCATACGAGGAGCTCTCTGATATGAAGAAATCTGCTCTCTTGATGGCATAGCTTTAGTATATTGATCAACAGGATCTTCATAAGAAGCAGTGCCTTTGGATGGTGCCTGTCCGAAATATCCGGGATCAGTATTATCAAGACTCTGCTGAGCATAATAGCCCGGGTTGGTATTATAGAGATCTTCCTGACCGTAGCTGCCCGGATTTGTATTATAAGAACCAGACTGACCGTAGTAGCCTGGGTTTGTGTTATCCAGATCCTCCTTGCCATAGTAGCCTGGGTTTGTGTTATCCAGGTCCTCCTGGCCATTATAGCCGGGATTAGTATTATAGAGATCCTGCTGATCGTTATAACCAGGATTTGTATTATAAAGATCCTGCTGGTTATAGTAGCCTGAATTCATCTTGGAAAGATCATCCTGGCTGTAATATCCTGGATTGGTATTATCAAGATCAGGCTTGTCAGAATAACTCGGATACAGATCAGCTACAGATGGATTCCTTGCATCCAAAGGTGATGCATACTGATCCTGCATCTTTTTAGCATTATCAGTAGCGCCCTGCCTGCCATAATACATCTGCATCTGCTGCCTTGAAGGCATGCCGGCATCAAGAGCAGCCTTTTCTACAGCTTCTCTTTCTTCAGGTGAGTTATAAAAAGGCTTGGTAGGCTGCTTGGTCTCTGATACATCATTGCCTATCGGATCTTCATCCTTTTTAAGGATCGCTTCACGGTCAATGCTGCCATCAAGTCCGTTCTTATAAGCCTGATATCTTGCCTGCTGCTCCTGCGATAAAGGCTCATGAAGAGCCTTAAGCTCTAAAGCTTTCATGACAAACTTGCCTACGCCAAACCAAAGGAACATCTCATCGACTTCCTCTATACACTCTGTCGTAAGGCCTACACGATGATACAGATATGCGAGCTCATATGCCCACTTCTCTCTGTAATCATGCTTTTTGAACTCCTCAAGGACTGCAATACGCTCTTCAAGACTTACGTCCTGAGCCTCATACAGCCTGTACTGGAGTATATAACGTCCTGTATCGCGCGGTGCAATACGGACGAATTCCTTATAATATTCCACAGCCTGAACAAACTCTCCCATTTTAATGGAGAGTTCACAAAGCGAATATACAATTGCTCTACTGCTGGGGTAACGCTCATACGCGAGCAAAAGGATTTCTTTACTTTCTTCAAAACGGCGATTGACCTTATAAAGGTCACTTATAGTGCAGAGCATAGTGGTGCTCTTAACACGTCTCCAGTCAATTGTATCTGCAATCTTGACTGCTTCCCCGTATTTGCCTGAAGAAATCAGGACTTTTATCTCCTCTGCCCGAACTCTATATTCATACTTATCCAAAGTTATAGCCCTCTTTTTAAAGGATTTTCCCAATTAAAATTTTAACATAGCTCTATCTGTCTGTCAAAAGACAAAAGCCCGAAAATAGTGGTATTTTCGGGCTTTTCTAAGCTAGGCCGCAACGTTTTTGCGAATATTTTGTTACGAAAAGGTCATATCAAATTTAAAGTTTCGTTTAAGAAATGGCGATTATTACTTTCCCAGACTATCAAGAAGAATATCTGACAACTGAGCAAATTCCTTAAGTGAGAGCTTCTCACCTCTCTCAGTCCTTGTACGTCCTATCTTCTCAAGAGCATCCCCTGCCATATCCTTGGAAATTCCAAGTTCCTTGTTATTAGAAAGTCCGTTGACCAGAGTTTTGCGACGCTGGGAAAAAGCTGCTCTTACAACCTTGAAAAAGAACTGCTCGTCTTTGACCTCAACAGGCATCTTCTCATAACGAGTCATTTTGATGACAGCTGAGTCTACGCCAGGCTGGGGAATAAAGGATGAAGGCGGAACTACGCATACAACACAAGGCTCTGCATAGTACTGAACAGCTATGGAAAGAGCTCCATATTCTTTTGAGCCTTCCTGCTCCTGCATTCTGTCAGCAACTTCCTTCTGAACCATGACTGTTATTGACTCTACAGGACTACCCTCTTCCAAAAGCTTCATAATAATAGGAGTTGTAATGTAATAAGGAAGATTAGCAACAACCTTAAAAGGCTTGCCACTGTTGTACTCGTCTGAAAGTGCCTTTATATCGACTTCAAGAATATCTGAATTAAGGACCTTGGTATTGTCATACTCAGAAAGCGTATCTTCAAGGACAGGAAGGAGCTTGTCATCAATCTCAACTGCTATAACACATCCTGCTGCCTCTGCAAGATACTGGGTAAGAGTACCTATTCCGGGACCTATCTCAAGTACGGTATCATCCTTGGTAATACCCGCAGCTGATACGATATCTTCAAGAACTCCATCATCTATAAGAAAGTTCTGACCGAATTTCTTCTGTGCATTAAGGTGATATTTATTTATTACTTCTTTGGTCCTTGAAGGATTTCCAAGATACGCCATACGCCCTCCTCTTGGCTTTTATTAATCAAAAATGCAACTGTTTTATAATTTATTATACCAAAGACACGGCATATATCAGGCTATATTATAAAATCTTCTTGCATTATCGCTTGTTATATTTATTACTTCCTCTTCTGTGACGCCTTTTATAGAGGCTATAGCCTTTACTACATACGGAAGGTATATGGAAGAATTACGCTTTCCTCTGAAAGGCTCAGGAGCCATATAAGGGCAGTCTGTCTCAAGAAGAATCCTTTCAAGCGGAATCTTCTCTACAGTCTCCTTGAGCTTCTTGCCATTTTTAAAAGTCACAACTCCGCCAACGCCAATATAAAATCCAAGCTTAACATATTCAAGAGCCTGCTCAGGACTATAAGAATAGCAGTGTATATCTGCAACTATTCCTTTAGCTGCAGCCTCCTTCATGATCTCCATTGTATCCTTAGCCGCATCCCTTGAATGGATGACAACAGGAAGAGACTGTGTAAGAGCAAGGTCGAGCTGTCTTTTAAACCACTTTATCTGAGTCTGTCTATCGGGATTATCAGGGTAATGATAATCAAGCCCTATCTCTCCTATCGCAACAGCCTTAGGGTCATTAGACTTTTCCCTTATCCATTCAAGTTTATCATCATCAAGTTCATTGACATTTTCCGGATGAACTCCAACAGCTGCATATACAAAATCATATTTATGCGCAAGCTCAAGTGATGTATTTACGGATTCAAGATCAGCAGCATTGTTAACTACTGTACCAATTCCGTTATCCTTCATGCTTTGAAGAAGGCTTTCTCTATCTTCATCAAACTGATGATCGTCATAATGTACGTGTGTATCAAATATCAAAGCTAATACCTCTATAGGACATGTCCTGTTTTAAGCCGTATTCCTTCATGTACCGGCCTTACCAGCTTACGTCCGCCTTTCTATTGCTTATACGAAAAAAGTACCGCCCCACGAGATATACTCATGAAACAGTACTCGGCGTGCGCTGCCAGGGTCTCGAACCCTGGACAACCTGATTAAGAGTCAGGTGCTCTACCAACTGAGCTAGCAGCGCATTTCTTTTATTTTGTTTGCCGCAGTTCCTTGCGACAAAAGATACTTTACTACAACCTACAGACCTTTGCAAGTGTTTTTT
>NZ_JAILQF010000370.1 GCF_024699075.1 Butyrivibrio sp. | reverse complement strand
GCCTTTAAAGATTACAGTCCATTTAAGGGGTTATGGGCAAGTGAATGGGTAGGCTTTGATAATTTTATCAGATTCTTTAGTAATAATGACTTTAGAAAGCTTCTTACCAATACACTTGGAATCAGCTTACTGCAGCTTGTTTTGTATTTCCCTGCACCTATTATACTGTCTCTTTTCTTAAATGAAGTAAGACACAGTATGTACAAGAGATTTGTTCAGACTCTCGTATATATTCCTCACTTTGTATCCTGGGTTATCATCGCCAGTTTGACTTATCAGCTCTTTAATGTAACAGATGGTGTTTTCAATGTTATATCAAGAATGCTTACTGGAAGCACCTTTGATATCTTATCCAAAGCATCAACCTTCTGGGGTCTTATCGTAGGACAGGATATATGGCGTGAGACAGGTTATGGCACGATCGTCTTTCTTGCAGCACTTTCCGGAGTAGATCAGGAACTGTATGAAGCAGCCAGAGTTGACGGCGCAGGAAGATGGAGACTCATGTGGCATATCACCCTTCCGGCAATAAAAGGAACTATCATCATGATGCTGATACTAAGAGTTGGCGGAATTCTTAATACAGGATATGAGCAGATATTCCTTATGAGAAATGACTTAAACCTTGCAAGAGCAGAAGTATTTGATACCTATATCTATACAAAAGGTATTAAAAATGGTATGTATTCATTCTCATCAGCAGTTGGTATGTTCAAATCAGTTGTTGGAATGATCCTGGTACTATTGTCTGACAGAGTTGCAAAATGGTTTGGTGAAAGCGGAATTTACTAGAAAGGAGGAGACGGAATGCTTAAATCAGGTAATAAAAGCGGCTCTAAGGTCAAAAAATCTCTGGGCGATCAAATAGTTGACGTCATCATATATGTAGCACTTGGACTTATAGCAATAAGTACAATTCTTCCGTTCCTTTATGTCTTTGCCGGATCATTTGCAACGGAAAAAGAGTTAACAGAAAAAGCTTTCTTTATTATACCTTCTGTATGGTCACTTAATGCTTACAAGTACGCGATCAAGACCGCAAATATATTAAGAGGACTTAGAAACTCAATAATACTTACAGTTCTTGGAACCATAATGTGTATGATATTCTCTCTGACATTTGCATATCCACTTTCCAAGCAGCATTTCAGGGGCAGAAACTTCGTAATGAACATGGTAATCGTAACAATGCTCTTTAGCGGCGGTATGATCCCATCCTTCATCGTCTATAAAGCATACGGACTGTATGATACATACTGGGCACTTATCCTTCCCGGACTTATTAGCCCTTTCAATATGATAATCATCAAGAAGTTCTTCCAGGGACTTCCGGTTGAACTTGATGAAGCGTCGTATATGGATGGTGCCAATGACCTTCAGATATTTTTGAAAGTTGCACTTCCTTTATCAAAGCCAGTTATAGCTTCGATTTCACTCTTTTACGGAGTAGGCTTTTGGAATGACTATTTTGGATCCATGATCTATCTGCAGACCGCAGAAAAGTATCCTATACAGATACAGTTAAGATCCATAATACTTCAGTCATCAACAATTGTTGATAACATGGCCAATGATTTTGATATAAACGGAACACCGCCTGATAAGGCAGTTAAGATGGCTTGTACAGTAATAGCCACATTACCTATCCTCTGCGTATATCCTTTCGTTCAGAAGTACTTTACTAAAGGCGTTATGGTAGGCGCAGTTAAGGGCTGATACTTATAAAAAATGTTATGGGATATATCCCTACAGATATTTTCACTCAAAGGAGGAAATGATATGAAAAGGAAAGTAGTAAGCGCATTACTTACATCTGCTATGGTCATGAGCCTTGCAGCTTGTGGAAGCTCGGATTCACAGACTGGTACTGGTACAGATGCAGCAGAAAATCAGACAACAGGTTCTACAGAATCAGGCAGCACACAGGCACAAAGCACTGAGCGCCAGACACTAACCTGGTCTGTTATCGATGTAAATGCAGGCGTTAACGCAACTGGTGATTATGCAGAAGAGATCATGAATCAGCTCGAAGAATTTTGCGGCGCAGATCTTGAACTTATCTGGTACGCTAATGATGCTCTTTCTGAAAAGAACTCTCTGGCACTTACAAGCCCTTCAACAATGCCTCAGATCATGTCATGGGGCGGAACTGTAACAGGTGACGTTGTATCAGCTGCCAAGAACGGAGCTTTTGTAGACCTTAATAATTACATCTGGGATTCAGAAAAGTATCCTTATCTTTCACAGCTTTCAGAAGATGTTGCAGCTAACCTTACAGTAAATGGTCAGCTTATAGCTCTTCCACGTACCCGTGTTGTTGGACGTTATGGCCTTAGCTATCGTCAGGACTGGGCAGAAAAGCTTGGCGTAGAGCTTCCTGAAAATGCAACTCCTGATGATGTCTACAACATGCTTTATGCTTTTACTTATAACGATCCTGATGGAAATGGCGTAGACGATACAATCGGTATGGAGATGACTTCTTATACAGGTCCTTTCGACATCATCCAGACATGGTTTGGCTGCGGTAATGGCTGGCAGGAAGTTGACGGACAGCTCGTTCCTGTATGGACAACAGATGAATACTTTGAAGCAGTTGATTATATCAAAAAACTTTATGATGATGGCCTTATGCCTGCAGATTTCTATAGCCGTCCTACAGACTCTTGGTCTAACGGATGTAAGACAGGTGAAAACGGTGTCTTCATCGACGTACTTGATTCCGGTAAGAGAATCTGGCAGTACTATGAAGCAGAAGATACTCTTACACCTTCTGTAGTTAACCCTGATGAGCCTGCAAGCATGACACTTTACGGAGCAGTTAACGGTCACACACTTGCAACAGCAGGTTATAACGGATTCTTCACATTATCTGCTACAACACTTGATACACCTGAGAAGATAGAAGCAGCACTTACAGTTCTTGACAGACTTTGCTCACCTGAAATGCTTACACTTACTCAGTATGGTCTTGAAGGAATCAACTATCAGTATGACGCAGATGGCTATATCGAAGATCTTGATGCAGATGCTGAGAACACAGAGGCAGTTGCACTTGCTAATAACTATAAGGGTCTCAACCAGCTCTTAACATTCCTTCCTACATCTGAATCTTCAACAGGCGCAATTCCTGTTAAGTCAGACAAGTTCAGTGATGCTCAGAATGCAGCTTATGCTGAGGCTCTTGAATATGCAGAAGTTAACCCTGCACTCTCTTATCTGGTAGGTTCTGATACTTACTCACAGGTTGGAGCTGACCTTGATGATCAGGTTACAGCAGCAAGAACTCAGTACATCTGCGGTTCCATCACATTAGATGAGTTCAAGGCAACACTTGATTCAATCAGAGGCCAGGGCTATGACGCTATCATAGAAGAGGTTAATGCTCAGAGATGATCAAAAAGTATTACATATAACTAAGCCATGTAAAAATTCCTATATAAAGTTTTATTAACCTTTCTTAAAAGTGGGGCATCGGTATCCCTTGCGGATGCCGGTGCTTTCCATTAATGAGGACTTATCATGAAACTACACAGATTGGAAAAAGACGTAACAGGAACAGCAAATTTTGGATGTATGTGGGAAAAAGGAAAGATCCCTAAAGGGACTTTTTCTGATACAGAGTTTTATTATACAAATGAAGAGGGAAAAGAGATATCTCTTCAGTCACGTATTACAGCTTACTGGCCAGATGGCAGCATAAAGTGGACAGCGCACTGTGCTGACAGTAAAGCACTCGGAGAAGTGGTTACAGTAGAATATAAAACCAAGGATAAAACAAATACAGAAGACTATGCAAGTAATATAGAAAATCATGTAAATAGTAAATCAGATAATGAGTCTGAAATTATCACAAATAATTATTTATATAAGGATTCTGCACAAGGCAGCAGTGTATCTGTACATAATACAGATAATACTATTGAGATTTCAGGAAAAGATTTTACCGCGGTAATTCAAAAAGATACAGATGAGCTCTTTGAAAGTATAAGCAGTAACAAACGCATAGTATTTGCACATGCAAAACCGGTACTTAAATTAGAAGAGCGGGTTGAAAGCTCTGGCTGCAGGCAGCAGATAATTAGAGATTATACCGGAAAGATAGAAAATATTGAAATAGAAGATAGCGGGGATGCCCAGACAGTTGTGCGTTATGAAGGAATTCATGAATGCATATCATCTGATAACAAGGGTTCAAAAAAGATCCCCTTTATAATACGTTTATTCTTAGGAACAGCAGCAAGAGATATTAAGATACAGCATACATTTATGTATGACGGAGAAGAAGACAAGGACTATTTAAAGGGTATAGGTATATCTTTTGAAAGCCCTTTAAAAGGAAAACTGTATAACCGTCACATTAAGATGACAGGAGATGCAGGAGTATTCCATGAAGTATGTATGCCGCTTAGCGCCTGGCGTCCTCGCATCCCTTCTTTCTTGTATGAGGATCAGATGAAGGGTGTAAATATCACAGATGAAGCTTTATTAAAATGTGGCGATTCAGAAATCAATGAGCATATAAAAAGTATCACAGACAATTCGCCACACTGGGATACCTACACTCTTTCCCAGGACAGCGCCCAGCATTTTTGCATTAGCAAAAAGCTTGGATATGATGACGTATGCATGATAGATGCCCTACATGGACAAAGGAGCATTGGAGGAGCAGCCTTTGGCTCTGAAAATGGCAGCGTCATGCTCGGTATAAGAGACTTCTGGCAGAAGTATCCGGGAGGAATAAATGTTTCAGGCTTATCGTCTGACAGGGCAGATGTCACCATATGGTTTTACAGCCCTTTTGCAAACAGCTTTGATTTCAGGCACTATGCTCACAGAGGATACAATCAGGTCTGCTATGAAGGATACGATTATAAGGGAGCAGATCCCTGCGGCATAGCAGTTACAAGTGAATGTGCTCTTGGATTTTCAAATGACATTATTCCTGATGATGAGACTGTCATATCATTTGCAAGAAGCGTAAATCATCCGGCATTATATGTGGCAAGTCCGGAACAATACCATCAGATGAAGGCCTTTGGCTACTGGTCTTTACCTGAAAATGATACGGAAGTTGAGAGATGGCTTGAAGACCAGCTTGACAGAGCTTTCTCTTTTTACAAAGAAGAAGCAGATAATAGAAACTGGTATGGACTGTTTAATTACGGCGATTTCATGCATACCTATGATGCTGTAAGACATCAGTGGAAGTATGACGTAGGCGGATATGCCTGGGATAATACAGAGCTTGTGCCAACTTTATGGCTTTGGAACTACTTTTTAAGGACAGGGCGCTCAGATGCCTTCTATCTTGCAGAGAAGCTTTCGCGTCATGCAAGTGAAGTAGACGTTTATCATTTTGGCAAATACAAGGGGCTTGGCTCAAGGCACAATGTGCGCCACTGGGGCTGTCCTTGCAAGGAAGCAAGAATAGCCATGGCTTCTCACCACAGAGTCTACTATTATCTTACAGGTGACAGGCGCATGGAAGATATTTTTGATGAGCTTAAGGATAATGAGAACAGCTTTTTGAATAAGGACCCTTTGGGAGACTTTTATGATAAGGACAAAATGCATTATAAGAGTCATGCCCGAAGCGGCCCTGACTGGTCATCTCTTGTTTCAAACTGGATGACTCAGTGGGAAAGAAAAGATGATAAGAAGTATAAGGATAAGATAATAACAGGCATTAAAGATCTGGAGAAAGCTCCGCTTAGGCTTATATCAGGCCCTGATTTTGAATTTGACCCTGTAAGCGTCCACCTTAATTACATAGGCGAAAGGACAACAGGAGGAACTCATCTTCAGGTATGTATGGGTGCGCCAAGCGTTTGGACAGAGAGCGCTGATCTTTTGGACGAACCTGTTTTTAACCAGATGCTTGTAGAGCTTGGGCGATTTGCTCTTTTGCCAAAAGATGAGCAGGACAAGGAAAGCGGCGGTCTTATTGGAGAAAGGGAATATACCTACCCCTTCATGTTTACAGGTCTTGGGGCATATGCTGCTGCAAATATTATAAAAGGAAATTGTAAAGGCGTCACAATAGGTAAGGATGCGCTTATAAAAGACCATGAAAAAGAAGGACATCTTGCTGCAAAGCGTACCTGGAAGGCTCTTCTTGCGAGCCTTATAAGTGAAAATAATAAAGACGGCTTTATGACAACTATAGTAAAAGATGCGGGTAATCATGAAAAGCTTACTGAGATTCCATGGATCACGACGAATTTTACAGCCCAGTGGTGCCTTAATGTGATAATCGCACTTGAATTTATCAAAGAGGATCTTCCGGATACTATCATAAAGGCTCAGGAACTTGTGGAAGGAATGGAGGATATTTCTTTTCACAAAGCATAAAAATATCATTAGGAATGAAGTGGCCAAATATATAAAGACCTGAACATAATGACTCGAATACATGGAGAAAGGGATACAGCATGGAACTACGTATTGATAATATAACAGACAATGACATATTTATTTCGTGGGATAAAGTCAAGGATGCTACGAGCTACAGACTTTTATGGAAAGACAGAAAAAGAGAGAGCATGCTCAAAAAGACCCTTATTGAGACGACAGATCTTAAAGCTGTATTTCACAAAATGCCAAGAATTCCCTATTATCTGACGGTGCAGGCCCTTCGAGACGGAGAGATACTTGAAGAGAGTAAAGAGCTTAAAACGCCTATACAAAAGGTATTACATCCTCAGCTTGAAAAGATAAACAGAGGCCTTGTAGCAGTAAGTACAGGAAACTGCATATTTATTTCCTGGAGGCTTTTTAAGGATGAGGTTACAGGAAGTAGTGATACAGGCCTTACAGGATGCGACTTTGCACTTTGTAAAAATGGAAGGCTTCTTGCCTATGTAACAGACAGCACTAACTACCTTGATAAAGAAGGCACTAAGGATGATATGTATAGTGTGATTCCTTATGAAAGCGGCAATGAGCCTTCTGAAGAAGATATAAATAAAAAGCTTAAAGATTCTCCTAAAGTTAAAGCCTGGGATAGCGGCCAAAACTATCTTGATATTCCTTTGAGGATACCTGATGGTGGAACCACTCCTTTAGGTGAATCCTACACCTATCATGCCAATGATATCAGTATAGGAGATGTTGACGGTGACGGAGAATATGAATATATCGTCAAGTGGGATCCTACCAATTCCAAGGACGTATCCCAGAAAGGGTATACAGGTAAAGTCTTTCTCGACTGTTATAAGCTTGATGGCCGCATTTTGTGGAGACTTGATATGGGCGTTAACATAAGGGCAGGCGCTCACTATACCCAGTTCATGGTCTATGATTTTAACGCAGACGGGACAGCTGAGATGGCCGTAAAGACTGCGCCAGGAACTTGTATGCATTTTTATGATAGTGAGGGCCGGGAAGTAAAGAAAGCTTTTATTACTATTCCAAAAGAAGATATTCAAAAAGGTATATCTAATGATGATAACTACGTAGCTTCTTCTAAGGACTATTTTGATCACCTTGCTAATGTTTTTAAAAACTGGCAAAGTCATCCGGAAGTTGTAAACGGGCACTGGCCTGCAACGCTTGAAGAATGCTTTAATATAGAGCCAAGATATAAGTACCCTCTTTCTGACAGTGATGCTAAAGAGCTTGCAGATTTTTTTATCAAAGAATATGCACCAAGTAGAAGCGCAAAGAACAAGCTTGATGAGTTTGACGGCTTTATATTCAAGGGACCTGAGTATCTTACCATGTTCGGAGGAGACGGAAGAGAGCTTGAGACTATACCATTTAAATATGGCAGAGATGATGACGGTCTTATGTGGGGCGATTATTCCATGCCAAGGATTGAACCCTGCAACAGGGTAGACAGGTTCTTGTCTGGAGTTGCATATCTTGACGGAGAAAGACCTTACCTTATCATCTGCAGAGGCTATTATACAAGGACAACTATGGTTGCCTATGACTTTTTTGAAAACAGATTCAGGGAAAAGTGGAGCATAGACTCAGGATATGTCCGCATGGAGAATCCATTTAATGATAATCCGCATGAGCTTATGGGCTCTGACCCTGTATACGGCGTTATAGCAGGTCAGGGTAATCACAGCTTATCTACAGCAGATGTTGACGGCGATGGATATCAGGAGATAATCTACGGAGCTGCCTGCATTGATCAGGACGGAAGCGTATTATACAGTAGCTACGACTATCTTCCTAACGGTATCTATGCAAAGCTTGGACACGGAGATGCAATGCATGTTGCTAATATAGAT
>NZ_JAILQF010000369.1 GCF_024699075.1 Butyrivibrio sp. | reverse complement strand
AAGCCTGATGAAAAAGTAGTTCTTGTAGATACCAGTGACGACGGCAGTACCAAGTATTACAGAGATGAAAATGATATACATTATGTTCCCAAAAGAAAGCTGGAAGATATCCTGATCAGATAAAGAGTGCAAATATGGGGTGCTCATGAGGGGAGTAAAGATTAAGAAATCACAGCTCAAAAAAGAGTTAAGCAATACGGAGTTATGCGAGCAATAGGAATGGGTAAATGGCAAGTTACCAGAATGATCGCAGCTGAGGCGCTGTCTTATGCAGTTGTTGGTATTGTCTGCGGAAGTATACTTGGACTATACTTACACCATACGATTTATGAAAAGGTTCTTATAACGCACTTTGGCGGGTCATGGAATATACCATATACATCAATAATTATAATAATAGTATTGGTGCTTGCTTCATGTGTTATCGCGATCTATTCTCCATCAAAGCGTATGAGCAATATGGAAATAACTGAAACTATGCAAACATTGTAAGATGCGCAAATCTGGAGATCAAAGATGTTACTTTAGAGATTGAGCAAAAGAAATAAGGGATTAGAGTGTTGGATTTTCAATTTGCATAGCATAATACATGAAATTGTCATTGATGTATAAAACTCATCTGATTACATAAAGACATCATCCGGACATAAAGCGTATAAAAGGTTTTAAGTACATAAAATACATAAAACAGATATATTGACATATTTGACATATTTGTATAAAAAACATAAAATTAAATATAGATAATAATTGATTGTCAATTACACTTATGGAAAGGAAGTATTATCATGTTTTCTAATCCATTTTCACCTATTTTTGGTGGCAAACCGGATGTGTTTTTTGGTCGAGACAGAATCCTGGGTCTTTTTGACCTTGCCATGGTCGATTCTGGAAGCGATGAGCGAGCGATATTTATAACTGGAACACGAGGTTGTGGTAAGACTGCTTTATTAGAGCAATTATCTATAAGAGCTAGTAAGAAAAACAGAAGAGTCATAGATCTTGGTCCGGAAAATACTATTGAGCAACTGATGCATGAATTAAGCGGGTACGATGAGGTGACCAATACTATTAGTCCTCAGGCTAGTGTCAGCGTGCTTGGAATTGGCGGTGGATCTGTCTCTAAAACTAAGCGTATTGGCAGAGAACTTCTTCAGCCTATTCTTCTGGATGCATGTGCTAAGTCCAAACAAGGTTTACTTGTTACAGTGGATGAAATTCAAAAGGTTCCAATTGAAGATGTCTCATCTCTTTGTAATGCCTTTCAGATGGCTTCACGAAAAGGATATGATATCATGCTTGCGGTTGCAGGCCTTCCTTACGCATATGGAAATATTACGAGGCATGAAGGCTGTACGTATCTTAGACGCGCATCACATGAAGAAATCGGATTATTTACCTGGGATGAAGCTGAAGATGCTCTTAAAAAAGTGTTCTCCGGTATCGAAGGACTACAGATAGATAATACCTTTTTGAATAGAATTAACGAGAGCAGTTTTGGACACCCATATATTATGCAACTTCTTGGTTATCACCTGATCTTGCAGGTCAATAATCATAACCCGGATAAAAAGCATACTGTAACTGAAGATGAGCTGTTGGAAGCTGAGAAGAATGCGCTATTTGCATATGAACAGAGAGCACTTGTTCCTCTTTTTGAAGAGCTTCCGGAAAATGAGAAACAATACCTGATAAAAATGTCTTTGTGCATGAGGGATGATCGTCTTAGCTCAACGTCTGAAATAGCTAAAGCTTTGGGAGTATCTCAAAGTAAACTTAGCAGAAACAGGGCGTATCTTATTGATCACGGTATTATTGCTGCTGCAGAGCGCGGTAAAGTCATGTTTTGCATTCCATACCTTTCTGACTTTGTAAAAAAAGATAGAGGCGTGACCAAAACGATAGATGTTGTTAGACAACGAAGGGTTTAACACGGCTTTTGGTTAATTCTTAAAAAGTCATACCATTTTTATAGAAAGATGTAAGGAGAAACTAGTTGAAATGGCATCAAGTATAATGCATCTTGCGGTAACTAATGAACTTATTAAGAAGTACACTTTTAAGGATATAAACCGCTTAAAGTTTGGGGCAGTCCTTCCCGATGCCGGTCAGAAGCAGGCCGGGCACATCAAGACAGGACTTTGGGGTTATAACAAAAAAGGTTATGACTTTGAGTTTTTCAGATTTAAATTTGGAGATCTTATGAAGGAAGATGACCTGTATCTTGGTTATTACCTTCATCTTGTGCAGGATGCCTGTTACAGACATTTTGTCTATGATATTCATCACTGGAATTCACATACACCTGGAAATGTTGAAAAGCTTCACAATGACTATTCGATCATCAATAGTTACGTCGCTGATAAATACAAACTTCAAAATGATCTTGAGGTTCCATCTGAATTCGAAAAAGAGTCAATTAACGAGATCTGCTTTTACGACGTAAACTGGTTAATGGAATCTTTGGATAAATATTTCAACGAAGTTCCTGAAGGAGACATCTTCTTTTTTACCAGAGAGATGGCAGATGAGTATATAAAAGAAGCAGTAGAAGCTTGTGAAAAAGAACTTGCTGCTCTCAAAGAAGGTAAGGGATTAATAACTTGTTACGACACATCCTGGGATAATATGCCCTACTCACTTCTTGAAACTACCCTTAACACAAGAGACCTTGGCGGCTACAGGATAGACGGCACAGACAGACTCACGAAGTATAGCCGCGTGATCAGAAGCGACGTTGCCAATTACCCTTCGGAAAAAGATATTAAGTTCCTGAAAGACAATGGCATCACCACCATTATCGATATGAGGAACAGCGAAGAAAAGGAACGTAAACCTCACGGTCTTGCGAATCTGGAAGGCTTTGATTATCATGATATCCCAATCGAAGAAGGAAGCGGTATCCCGGAAAGCGTAGAGGCTGTGCCGGATAGCTACTACAAGATCGCTCATTCAGAGAATCTTGCAAAGGTATTTAAGACTATCGCAAATGCCAAAACAAATGTAATGTTCAACTGCAGCGCCGGAAAAGACAGATCAGGCGTAACTTCAGCACTTTTATTATGGCTGTGCGGAGTCAGGAAAAGCGATATCGTCTACGACTATATGAGAACAAAGCTTAATAACGAAGAGCGATTCAAACAGATTCACGAAAAC
>NZ_JAILQF010000354.1 GCF_024699075.1 Butyrivibrio sp. | reverse complement strand
GTAAGTGATATTACAGGCGAGCATCATATAGCACTTGTTAAGGGTGATATAGGTGATGGCGAAGATGTCCTTTGCAGAGTTCATTCAGAGTGCCTTACGGGAGATGTTTTTGGTTCACTTAGATGCGACTGCGGCAAGCAGCTTTCTGCAGCACTTTCCCAGATAGAAAAAGAAGGCAGAGGAATCCTTCTCTATATGCGTCAGGAAGGAAGAGGAATCGGTCTTATAAATAAATTGAAAGCCTATGAGCTTCAGGAAAAGGGAAGAGATACAGTAGAAGCTAATATAGAACTTGGCTTTGCGCCTGACCTTCGTGAATACTGGGTCGGAGCTCAGATATTAAGAGATCTTGGAGTTAAGACACTTAACCTTCTTACCAATAACCCTAGCAAGGTTTACGGCCTTGACGGACTTGGACTTAAGATCAACAAGAGAGTGCCTATAGAGATTGAAGCTCAGAAGTATGATGAGTTTTATATGCTTACCAAGGAAAAGAAAATGGGCCATATTTTCTTAAACGAGAGCACCAAGAAGATACAGCCAAGAAGCGCTGTATAAGAGTAAAGATAAAAGAAGTGAGAACAGAAGCTGATTTAGAGGATAGCATACATATTATTCTGAGAAAGTAATAGAGATATGAAATAGTTATCCAATAAAAATGTATTAAAAGTAAAAGAGATACGAAATAGTTATTAAATAAAAACATATTAAATAATTAGTATAAAAGGAGAAAGAACATGAGTACAAAATTACTTGAAGGAAAACTTGTAGCCAAAGAAGGAATGAAGGTAGGAATCGTTGCATCAAGATTTAACGAGATAATCGTTAATAAGCTTGTAGGCGGAGCAGTTGATGGTCTTAGAAGACATGGAGTTGAGGAAGATAACATTTCTACTGCCTGGGTTCCTGGAGCATTCGAGATTCCGCTTATTGCTCAGAAAATGGCAGCAAGTGGCAAGTATGATGCTATAATTGCAGTAGGCGCTGTTATAAGAGGATCAACATCACACTATGATTATGTATGCAATGAAGTATCAAAGGGTGTTGCACAGGTAGGTCTTTCAACAGGAGTTCCTGTACTCTTTGGCGTTGTAACAACAGAGAATATAGAACAGGCAATAGAAAGAGCTGGATCCAAAGCTGGTAATAAAGGCTATGACTGTGCCCTTTCTGCCATAGAAATGGTCAACCTTATAGATCAGATCTAAAAGGCGGCCGGAATAGGAATATTTAATGATAATCAATACGGGTCAGCGAACCGATATCCCCGCTTTTTATTCAAGATGGTTTGCGAACCGGCTTAAAGAAGGATATGTCTGCGTGAGAAATCCTTATAATCCGGTACAGGTAAGTAAATACAGACTGGATCCAGGCGTGGTGGATGTAATAGGCTTTTGCAGTAAGAATCCTGCACCTTTTTTCCCATATATGGATCTTGTTAAGGATTATGGCAAATACTGGTTTGTAACAATAACTCCTTATGGCAGGGATATAGAACCAAATGTTCCCGATAAGCACAAGATAATACAGGATTTTAAAGAGCTTTCCAAAATGGTTGGTATTAATAGTATTGGTTGGCGCTATGACCCGATTTTTTTATCAGAAAGATATTCAAAGGAATATCACCTTAAGGCTTTTAGTAAGATAGCAAGAGAACTGGCAGGATATACTGATACTGTAGTCATAAGCTTTATAGACCTTTATCAGAAGGTTAAGCGCAATTTCCCAACGGCAAGGGAAGTAGAAAGAGAAGATGCTATAGAACTTGGAAAGGCAATGATAGATATAGCTTCTGATAACGGGATGGTAGTAAGACCCTGTGCGGAGGGAGATTTTCTTTCAAAGTACGGGGCAGACTGTTCTGGCTGTATGACAATTCCTATTTATGAAAAGGCTATTGGACACAGACTTATCTATAAGCAAAAGAGGCAGAACAGGAGCACCTGCGCCTGCTATCTTGCCTGTGATATAGGTACTTATGATACTTGCAGGCATCTTTGCAGATATTGCTATGCCAACAATGATAACAGGCTTGTTATGGAGAATGCAAAACGTCATGATCCTGACTCGCCATTTCTAATTGGAGGCTATGAAGACGGTGATATCATTCATGAAGTAGAACAAGAA
>NZ_JAILQF010000309.1 GCF_024699075.1 Butyrivibrio sp. | reverse complement strand
TCTTCAACCTCTTCCTTTGTGCGAGATACCGAATATGGCATATCCCCCAGATAATCTAGGCTATCTCCATACTCTCCATCAAGAGCCGCACGTCTGGATTCCTTTTGCTCCGGGAAATAATAGTCCTCGACATCTATTTCGTAATAGCCCAATTCCTTAGCCAACGCATGACCGAGCGTGGGTTTTCCGCTTCCATTTAGTCCGACTATTGCTATTCCTTCCGGCATCCTATTCTTCCTTCTTTTCAATTTTTCCTGTACTTTGAGGAACATACCTGTCAGAGCGACTCAGTATCATATTCCTCTCGGTACCACATAATATATCTGACTATGCACTCAGGATATTTCTTATAAAAAGTACGGCAAACTCTTTTATATAAATCAAGCACTTTATCATTTCCACAGAATTCTAAAAGGTAATCCAGCATCAAACCAACTTCATTTTCTGAGGCATCCGGATTATCACAAAGATTTTCTACCAATCCCAGATATTCTCTATATGCTTTTTCATGGAGTATATTTATGTAATGCGCTATTTTATTAATCTCCACATCTATATTCTTTTCTGCCATTCCAACTGTCTCCAGTGAATATCGTATTTATAGTTCTATCCAAATGTCATTTCTAAGAGTTCCTGCGTAGCATCTTTACTTTCTATACGCATCAAATTATCATCTGCTTTAGCTCTCGAAAGCAAATTCACGCTTCCATACCATACTATTTGATCATCTATGATGGCAAAGTGTTCATGCATATAGTCTTGAATCTTCACCCTTACAGCACAATTTTCTAGTATCTGCACAAGATTCTTAGTATCTTCTATTTTCTCCTCCGGGTATCCTTCGGGATTAAGCGTTACGACGGTAATCTTTACTCCATCTTCCTGTTTTTTCTTAATGAGCCTTACAAATGCGTTCACCTTGACTTGATTCAATCCGGGGCTGGAAATAACAATCTCCTTATTTGCTTCCAGCAAATCTCTTTCAAATACCTTTTCATAAGTATCCATATCGAAAATTGCATTAGCATTCTGTTTCTGGGCTATGACATTATTACAAATCTCATATCCAATCTTCTTATATGTTCTAAGGCGTTTATGATACATTTTTTCAAGGACACGAATGTGAGAATCTACATAATCGTAAATGATTACTTCCTTCTTAGTCTCATAGTCTCTATGAAGACGTCCGGCAAACTGCTCAATATTACCTTCTGCAGCTGCTGGCATTGTAAGCATCATCGTATCAAGCCGCGGGAAATTAAAGCCTTCGCCAATATACTTATCAATCGCGACAAGCACAACGGACTCCTCCGCCGGAACAGATCGCATTTGCAATCTCATTTCATCCTTTGCTTTTCGACTGCCCCCACCCTGGAGAAGATAAACATGGCCTGTCTTGCCTTGTAGCCGCTGATACAGAAGTTGCGCATGTTCTTTATATTTTGTTAATACGAGCGGGGTTCTTCCATTTTGTATGCAATTCTCAACATCAGCAATAATCTGCTCATTTCTGGAATCACATTCAATAACCGCCCTGTTTGCTTCTGTAACTTTAAGATCAGACGCGCTAACAAGCCTTGTAAATCTTGGATAGACAAAATGATCAATACCCTGCTTTTCAGCTCGCTCCTTCGCTGTATATCTGAATCTGATCGGTCCAAACTGCATAAACACTTTCTTTTCGAGTCCATCCTCACGTTTAGGAGTGGCTGTTAATCCATATACATATCTTGCTTTCGCAGCACCAACAACATCTTCAACAGTCTGTGCAGCCCCATGATGACATTCATCCATGATCACCATTCCATACTTTTCAATGATAGGATTGATTTCATCTCCCTTACCCAATGATGAGAATATGGCAACATCAATAATTCCCGTCATGGAGTTATGCCCGGCATATAGTCTTCCGATAACGCTCTTTCTCTTTTTAACTCTACCTGTTTTTGTCTGATACTCGGGAAGCTCAGCTTTTATATCCAGGAATTTTTCCAAATCCTCCATCCAGTTCTTTTGTATTTCCGTGTTATGTACCAATATAAGAGTATTGATTTTTCTTTGAGCGATCATATACGCGCCGACAACTGTTTTCCCAAAAGATGTAGTCGCTGCAAGGATGCCATTATCATGTTCCAAAATAGCTTTTGCTCCTCGCATCTGCTCCTCATATAAAGTACCCTTAAATGATACATCAAGCGGTGTACCGGCACATCTATTATCTGTATAAGAAAAAGGGATGTCCGCCTCTTTGAATCTATCAATCACAGGATCAAGTAACGCTCTCGGAACACATATATATCCCGAATCATCATAACCGCAAAAGACTATCCTCGGAATACCTTTCGTAGATAATCCCATAGCAGCTTTTTTATAAAAATCAGGATTACTGAATGCAGCCATACGTCTCAATGCATTTTGCATTCGTGGCTTCATGCCTTTAGTGCATATGTAAACCTTGTCAGCTACAACAATCTCAACAGCCGAAGGAACATCTTCTTTATGCAAAGGATGCCTTGCTTTATCCCAAGGCTTTATATCATTATTGGCATCAGGCTCTGGATTGAACTCACTACTGAGAACGCCAAGAATTCCTTCTGCTGACCATTCTTTTATTCTTTCTTCTATGGTTTCGATAGAAAGCTTTTTTACAGTTTTTAAGCAATCCCATTGATTTGGATAAGCATTCCAGTTTTCATCTATAAAAGCACTGTTTCCATTTTTCAATGCCTGGCCCTGCAATGGTAGCGCAACAAGATTTCCAAGTCCCGGCTTACCGCTTTTTGCGTTGACCGGAATGTGATCCTGCGCAGGAAGCATCCTATCGTAATACTTGAAGCTCCGCATATTTACACTTTCAGCGCCTTTTGTTAATAGAGCAGTCCCGAATTTCCTTGCTGTAATGGCGAGGATTGGCTTTGCGAAAAACATCCATATATGAGCTCCTTTTCCGGATCGTGAACGCTCCACCAGAACCGGGACCTCATTTATGTCACAGATTTTCCTAAAGGCATTAACCTCTGTCATCCACTCCGGATCAAGGTTTGCTCCGTCATCTCCAGCGATTTTGTCATCATGGCAGTCAAAATCGAATACCAAGAAATTGATCGTTTCATCTGGAAACATAGGGTATAATCCGATTACATCTGAAGCATCTTCTTTTGCGCCAATCAAATGCTCGTACAGCACTTGTCCGGTTAATTCCTTATATCTCTGATTTTGACATTCACTGCAGCCGAATTGCGGATTATTCTTCTTAGGGCAGATACCATCCTTCCAAAAATTCCAACACTGAGTATAATAACCGTGTTTTCCGGTTTTCTTGTTAGCCTTTCCAGAGCGTTTGCTATATACATCATTTCTGCCCTTGAACAAATGATAGAAATACCGGATATGCTGCTTCGTTATCGTAACCGGAAGAATACGGGCACCTTGATTCTCTTCAAACGCCAGATTCTTGTCCGGAGATAAATCATCTATTTCCTTTGCTTCCCTTTTATATGAGATCCCAGCATCATCGAGAAGCCCGTGCAAATATTCAATTTCACTCTCTAATTGTCCTATTCTCGACAAATACTGTTCTTCATCCATATGGCCACTTCTCTATTTGATTTTCATTTTATTCCTTGCTACTAAGGATGCCTATATCCCCAATTCCTTCAACTCCCTAATTAGGAACTGTTCTAGCTGTGATTTGTTAGGAAGTTGTAGCATATATGTTGATACAAAAAGCTGGTTATCCATACCTGAAAGCGCATATTCAACCATCTTCTTTCCCTTTTTTGTACACAAAAGGATGCCAACCGGTGGGTTGTCTCCAGGATGCATTTCATTTTCCTTATAGTATCCTACATATGCGTTGAGTTGACCGAAATTCTCATGGCTGAATTCTTCGTTTTTAAGTTCAACGATCACACTGCAATGCAGTATGCGATTATAGAACACAAGATCCGGGAAATAGTATTCATCGTCAATAAGTATGCGCTTTTGACGCGCTTCAAAACAAAAACCTCTCCCCAGTTCCAACATAAACTCTTCCAGATGATCAATCAGAGCCTGTTCCAAATCTGACTCTGAAACAGATTCTTTCGCATCGAGCCCCAGGAATTCCAATGTGATAGGATCCTTCACTGTCATAGACACGCTATAATCTTCATTTACAAGTTTCTCCAGAAGTTGCTCCGGCTTCTTGCTGATTCCTGCACGAAAGTATAAATTTGTTGTAATCTGCCTTCTTAATTCACGAACACTCCATGTTCCTTTTATGCACTCCAATTCATAAAAGAACCGTTCAAATGGGTCATCGATTGGTAACAATTGTCTTATATGCGTAAAAGACAG
>NZ_JAILQF010000300.1 GCF_024699075.1 Butyrivibrio sp. | reverse complement strand
TGTTATTTTCATAACAGCTTGATGGTGGCTAAACCATCAAAAATTTACTTTTGGTTTTTGTTCTTCTGAACATTCTGTTCTTCTAAAAAGAAGAACTGGAATTTTCAGGGTTGCATTACTGTTAAGTTGTCAAAGTGCTTTGTAATCTTACATCTGTTAAACAGATGAGCGCAGAAGGAGGGATTTGAACCCTCGCGCCGCTATTAACGACCTGCACCCTTTCCAGGGGTGTCTCTTCAACCACTTGAGTACTTCTGCAAAAAGGTTGATTCATAGATCATATTCATTAGAACTTAGATCTAATCTCTTAATTAACAGCGGACGATGTATCCTGTCCTATGCCGCTTTTTGATTACAGCGGAGCGAAAGGGATTCGAACCCTTGTGGCGTTGCCGCCAAACGGTTTTCAAGACCGCCTCGTTATGACCACTTCGATATCGCTCCATATATAAGCTATATACTACTCAGCTTTTGTCTTTTGCGCTTCGTTTGCTTTGCGTTACCGCCGCAGCGCAAGTAATATATTATCAAACGCCCCCTAAGGTGTCAAGCAATTTTTTGAATTTTTTTGAATATTTTTTTATCGTTTAGTTATGATTTGTACATCGTTTTCAAAAAGTGTGGTCAAAATCATGCAAAAGCTTGTAAACTAGGGCTTTATAAAGCATTTTCTTATCAATATGTTCTTTCAATGTGCATACATCATTTTTTATCGGAATTATTCCAATTTGCTTAAGTGGTAAATGACTTTATTTTGAAATTTTTATTTTCTGTCCTAAATTATCACTTATTGAACCGAGCACCTAGCTATATACTTTTATACCTGTATCCTTATTCTGCTTGTTCTTTTTATATTCCTACACTTGTAGCTTTTTCTTGTTTGTTCTTTTTATTTTCCTACACTTGTAGCTTTATCTTGCTTGTTCTTTTTATTTTCCTACTCTTGTAGCCATATTCTGCTTATTATTTATACACATTATGTTATACAGCAAAATCTATTTATTAGCCTGTATACTTTCAACTTATTACAAGAATCTTTCTGCATATCACATATACCCTTATCTTGCTATAAGCATCTTTTGACTTATCGTATATTCCTTCATCTTGCTATCAGCATCTTCTGACTTATCATATACGTCTCCTTCTTACTTCACGCATCTTTTCCCTCATCCTGTATATTCCTTCTGCAACGAGTACAGATATTACCGCTGCGATCAAAGGTTTCATCCACATATAAAGCCTGAATCTGTCGAGTGGCATGAGAAGTTTACTCAATATAGAAATGACCATTATGTGAAAATAATATACCGACGCAGAAAGATGCTTTCCAATATGGCAAAGATGATTAGGATTTATAAATCCATTGCCTATGCGTTTGGGATAAGCTTTCATATATTTATTTCCAATACTATTCTGATGATTCGCTTCTATATTGCTATTACCTATATCACTCTGATTACCTTTTTCTATATCGATATTACCTCTATCACTCTGACAATCTTTTTCTATATTTCTGTTACCAACATCACTCTGTTGATCTTTTCCTATATTTCTATTACCAATAACACTCTGATGATTCGCTTCTATATTGCTATCACCTATATCACTTTGATTACCTTTTTCTATATCGATATTACCTATATCACTCTGATGATCTTTTTCTATACTTCTATTGCCAATGTCACTCTGATGATCAGCTTCTATAGTACCATTACCAACTTTCCCATAGGCTTCGCCAAGAAGCATGATCGCACAAAGCGTCACAATAGATCCTACATATACCGTCATCTCACCAAAGCGTCTGTACTCAATTATAGACATTGCAAGACCAGTAACAGCAAGTACGTGCAGTGTGATACGATTTCTCCTTGCACCTTGCCCGCTACTGCAAGCATCTATTATGCGCCTTACAAGCTCCGCAGGTTTTGTCTTCCTGTTATCACTTACGACCGAGTCAATCCACACGCCTCCCATGATAAACGGGATGCCCTCCAGCAGCCAGTTTCTAACCATATACCAGGTGCGGATACTTATATCAAAAGGCCTTATGGGATAATACAGCTGCAGAAGTTCTGCAACAAAGAGCATACCTGTGAAAAGAAATGCAAGACCCCCGCTCCATTTCTTGGCAAATCTTGCAAAGATAAATACCAGGATATAAACATAAAGAACCGCGTACAGATACCACAAGTGATCTATGTCGTAGGTATAGTCATAGATTATTTTCCCAGAATTGAACATGAGTAAGAGCTTTAGTTCGTTAAGATTATATTTCTGAGCACAAAGGTCGCGAATGCCGAATCCAACTGTGCCGGCTATTATAAACGAATAAATATTATAAAGAAGTGTCAGCAAAAGAGTGACTGTAAAAACGTGCTTAATCCTCGATGCCATGCGCTTTCTGACAAGCAAAGCACCTGATCCGTCCGGAATGTTTTTTAACAAATATCTTCCTGATACAACAAAAAAATAAAGCACTGCAAATCTGGACATAGCCTGAATATCTTTGCCCAGACCAATTGGAAAAAGACAATGAATGAAAATTACCAAAATGCATGCAACTGCCTTCATCATATAAAGATAGTTGTTGTCCGCACCGCACTTACCCCTATTGTCGCCCATACAAATCCCCTATCGCCCAAAAAGCGGCAGCCTATTGCAGCTACCGCATAATATCTAGAATTATATCATAAATAATATGTATGTCTTATCTATAATTGCTCAAAATCTTTCATTTTGAAATTCGTATCAAATTGAACTTCAATATTTCTTATAGGTTATATCGCCTTCATATAGGATTCTTCTATGATTTATGATCATGTTTTCTAATGGAAGTTTCTTCTATGATTTATAATCATGCTTTCTTATGCAGGAATCCTCTTTGTTTTATGATCATGCTTCCTCATGCAGGACTCTTCTATGTTTTATGATCATGCTTCCTCATGCAGGACTCTTCTATGTTTTATGATCATGCTTCCTCATGCAGGATTCTTCTACATCTTACATATACAGTTGCCCACTATGACCTAACCTCATACTATTTGGACAATCCCTCAACCGTGATTATCTATAAAATGAGGCTGGATATTGGCAGACTTATTCATGGTCACATGATAGCTGAATGCTGCTGCCGCGCTCTGCTTGCCCTGCTTCATGTCTTTCCTTGTTTTGGAAAAATAGTTGTCAGCAAGGTCCTTATTTCTTGTCTCCTGAACTTCAAGGGTATTTGAAAGATCTGTAATATCACGAATAAGATTCTGCATGCGCTGAATCTGTTCGCGGTACTTGTATTTGTTGCCATCAAGTTCTATCTTGACCTTGTCATAGAGGCCTGCAAAGCCATCGTTTAACTCTGTAAGTTTATCAATGAGATCGCCTTTTTCATGGACAGCTTTGTCGAAGGCTTCTTCGTCAGGGCCTTCAGACCTTTCAAGAGCCTCTTTTTGCAAGCCATTCTGAACCTCAATCTCTTGCATAACTTTAAGTTTCATGCGAAGAGAATCTTCCATCATATCAAGATATGTTTCAGTCATAGGCACCTCACATTTGAAAGATATGGTTTATAATAAGATATATAATCGGTTATATGATAAATATAACACTTTTAAATGATAATGTCATCGCATTGGTATATATCAACTACAGTTAACACTTTGAATTTTATCAGCGCTTAGTATATCCAAATACATGAAAACCGCTTTGAATTTTATCAGCGCCTAGTATATCCGAACACATGAAAACCGCTTTGAATTTTATCAGCGCCTAGTATATCCAAAGACATGAAAACCGCCTTAAATTTTTTAGTTCCCTATATATAAAATAAGCATAAACTTTAGCCTTTCTATTGATTCAGATATCTCAGAATTGATACTATTATTAATGGCAATAAAGCACAATTTAATTGATACAAATATTTGGCAGATATTTAAAGGAGAAATAAG
>NZ_JAILQF010000196.1 GCF_024699075.1 Butyrivibrio sp. | reverse complement strand
TGAATGAGACACGGGGGATTCGAACCCCCGACAACTTGATTAAAAGTCAAGTGCTCTACCACCTGAGCTAGTATCCCATGTCAATATCTGCTGCCTACACATTTCCTGGCAACCTTTATTATGTAGCCAAAACTGGGCTAGCGGGATTCGAACCCACGAATGCAGCAGTCAAAGTGCTGTGCCTTACCGCTTGGCTATAGCCCAAAGTGTGTAACCAAGCTTACACTTAATAAAAACAGGGTGGATAGTGGGACTCGAACCCACGGTCTCCAGAACCACAATCTGGCGCGCTAACCAACTGCGCCATAGCCACCATGCTTCATACAAGAAGTTCGAGGACTCTTGTATGAAATAAATGTGTCCGAAGGGATTCGAACCCCCGACCCACGGCTTAGAAGGCCGTTGCTCTATCCAGCTGAGCTACGGGCACATGCTGCATAAAAACTTTAAAGCTATATGCAAGAGCAGGTGATGGGAATCGAACCCACCTATCCAGCTTGGAAGGCTGGTGTTCTACCAATGAACTACACCTGCATGGTAAAACTTTGCGTTACAACTCAGATGATCGAGTCGGGGTGACAGGATTCGAACCTGCGGCCTCCTGGTCCCAAACCAGGCGCTCTAGCCAAGCTGAGCCACACCCCGTTCTTTTGTTTCGGTGGAACTCATCAGCGCCGCAACGCAAGTGCTATTATATATCAGTTTTTGAAAACTTGTCAACACACTTTTTAAAAAAATTTTTACTCGTTCAATTATGAACATTATATCGCATTTAAATCAGATTTGCGATATTGTTTTTATACAGTGATTGACATGCGCGCTCACAATAATATAAAATGTTTTCTATGCGGATATGGCGGAATTGGCAGACGCGCAGGATTTAGGTTCCTGTACCGTAAGGTGTAAGGGTTCAAGTCCCTCTATCCGCACGCTGGTATCAAGCTGTTTTGGTCCTGTCTATTACAGACAGGGCCATTTTTATTGCCATATCTGAATATTAATCTTTAGCAAGTTCTTTAGACAGAAGTTCTTCCATTGCTCTTAGCGCTTTTCCTCTGTGACTAATTGAATTTTTTTCCTCAGGAGTAAGCTGAGCTGATGTTTTTGAAAACTTTGGAAGGAAGAATATAGGATCATATCCAAAACCATTTTCACCGGCTATCTCGTGCCCTATAATGCCCTCCATTGTCTCCTGGCATGTAAGTACCCTCTTATCAGGAAGAACGGCTGATACGGCGCATACAAAGCGTGCAGAGCGTTTGTCATCCGGAACATCCTTAAGTCTTTCAAGGATCTTTGCATTTTTTTCAGGATATGGTGTGTCCTTACCCATATAACGGGCAGAATATATTCCGGGTTCACCAGAAAGTGCATCTATTTCAAGACCTGAGTCATCAGCAAGTACGATAGAATCTGTATCTCCTTTCTGAATAAGCACATCTGCGATTGCAGATGCTTTGATCACTGAATTTTCTTTAAAAGAAGTACCGTTTTCTTCTATATCTTCAAAGACTCCGGCTTCCTTCATAGATACTATTTCCATGCCAAAATGCCCCATTATCTGTCTGATCTCACGCATTTTGTCCTTATTACCTGTTGCAAAAACTATTCTCATTTAATTTCAATATGATCCGGACTTCTAAAGCCGGATCAATCCTTTCTCCCGGTATTTGCGGGCTTGTAACTTATAGCAATAAATTGCATTTTATTGCTATTTATTGTCATTTATTGTTATTTATGCCTTGATATTTATGTCTTTTTATTTATGTCTTTTTATCTTATATCAGCATAAGCATACATGACCGCTTTATAAATGCCATTTGCAATGCTGTCCTGGTAGCTGTGATCTAAAGATGCTTGTGAGTCGTCTTCTGCCTTTGTATAAGCCTCCGGAATAGTCACAAGGACAGATGGCATATCAATAACCGTCATCAGCTCATACGGGCGTTCTGACAGGGAATAGGCCGATATACTGTCTATGTGTCCCTTGCCTGCAACCTCATAGGATATATCAGCAAGGACCTGACCTGCAAAACTGTCATTTCCATAATTTCTAAGATACAGACTGTCATTATAATAAACCGCTGTGTCTGTATCACAATCTATGCATATCACAAGATCAGGAGCAAGTTCCTTTACGAAAGCTTCTTTGTCTATAAGGTCTATTTCATTTGAATCAGTTCTTGAAAGATATACTTTTACGCCATCTTTTTCCAGTTTATCTTTAATAGCAAGAGCTTCATAAAGCGCTGTATCGTTTTCTCCTGTATCCTCCAAAGAATTAAGTACAGGATCTATAACTACTAACCTGTCATACATTTCATGAGGATTTACAAAAGAGACAGACAAGGTTCCATTATCAAGTGTACTTGTATATTCATATATACCATCAAGCTGGAATTCAAGACTGGATGCGCCATCACTTAAAGGAACGCACAGACAGCCAGTAACATTGCCCGGTGTAGTAACAGATGATGCTGTAGTATAAAAACCATCACTATCTGCTATGCTTATAGCAAGCTGGCAGCAAGTCACACGATTTTCTATGACTATGTCTTCCGAATTGGTTCCTTCTGGAAGAGAGAACTTTATGCAGTCTCCATCTGTTGTCAATGGAAGCTTAAAACTCTCTCCTTTAAGCTCATTATCATCACTTCTTTGAGAAGCATCGCTTACAAGTGCAGTATCTGCAAGTACCACACTTCTTGTATTTAGAAATACGAACATAACCAAAAGTGCAAGAAATGAAAAGACCGCAGCTATTATGGCAGTCTTTTTCATAAGAGCCTCATAACGCTCATTGCACCTTTGCTCTTTTAGTATGGCAAGCTCCCCCGCCCCACACTCAGCGTCTTTTTCCATGTCCTCAGTCATTGGTTCTATCCTTTCTGCGTGGTGGCTTAGCCCCCATGTACTGGTAGAAATATGTCTTAAGCATTCCGTTATATATCTTGCGGTTCTTGTCAGCCTTTTTGCCTATTGCATCCTGAGCCTCCTCGTAGGAAGTGATCATGTACATAGACCAGTCATCAAGAGCTTTATAACGCTGTCCAAGAGTCCTGTAAAGTCCGTAAAGCTCGGATTTATCACCAATTCTTTCACCATAAGGCGGATTGGTTATTATAAAGCCATACTTCTTCCTGTGTGAAAGCTGTGCAACATCTCTTGTCTGGAAGTGGATAAGATCCCCAACTCCAGCCTTGTCAGCATTGATCCTTGCAATCTCTATGACCTCAGGATCAATATCATATCCCTGAATATCTGTTACAACGTTAAGATCAACCTCTTCTTCACATTCTGTTCTGACATCAGCCCAGTTCTTTGCACTTATAAGATGGGTCCATTTCTCTGCATTAAAAGATCTGTTGACTCCTGGAGCTATATTTGCAGCTATCATTGCTGCCTCGATCGGTATAGTTCCCGATCCGCAGAACGGATCGATAAGTATCCTGTCTGCATGCCATGGAGTGAGCATAATAAGAGCAGCTGCAAGATTCTCAGCAATAGGAGCCTGAGATTCAAGCCTTCTATAACCTCTTTTGTGAAGAGATACACCTGTAGAATCCAGTGCTACTGTAACTTCGTCCTTATAAATAAATACCCTTATAGGGAACTCCAGGCCATCTTCCGGGAATATGGAAGTGTTATAAGCTTCTTTCATCCCTTCAACCATAGCCTTTTTCATAACTCTTTGAATATCACTTGGGGAAAAGAGTGTGCTCTTGACTGTAGAAGCCTTGGTAACCCAGAATTTTCCGTCTTTTGGAATAAATTCAGAAAGAGGAAGAGCTTTGGTTCCCTGGAACAGTTCTTCATAAGTGGTCGCAGTAAATGATCCGATCTTTATAAGGATCCTCTCAGCTGTTCTTAAGCATATATTCGCTCTGCATACAGCATCAGCATCTCCCTGAAAAGATACTCTGCCATCAGCGACTTCCGTAATATCATAGCCAAGATCGATGATCTCTCTTTTTAGTACAGCCTCAAGTCCCATGTGACAAGGTGCTATTAGTTCATAATACTTCATAAATAAGATTCCTTTTTATTGAATTGCATTTGCGCTTTAAGACGAAAAAACATTCAGTCTTAAATATCTTTGATACAAGTATCAAAAGTACCTTTTAACTCTTACATCATTTATTTTTTATTTCGCAATATTCATTTTAACATATCATTTTTGAAAGTAATAGAAAGAAAAGCTCCGGAGTGCTTTATAACACTTCGGAGCTGTATATATAAAACCCTCACATACTTTAATTGATCTTGCCGACTGTTCCTCCCGGAAATATCTGCCCGTCTACTACCACCTGCTCTATAACTGTAGTACGCGGTGAATCGATAAGAGAGATAAGGCGTTTTGCGGCAAGGCATCCAAGCTTTTCAGTATCCTGATGAAGAGTGGTAAGAGGCGGATGCATACGCATAGCAATCGGGATTCCATCAAATCCCGCAATAGAGATATCTACTCCAGGTGAAAGTCCCATCATATGAATAGCACCAATTCCTCCAATAGCAGCAAAATCATCCGGATAAAGAATACAGGTTGGCGGATCCTTGAGCTTTAAAAGCTGCTCTGTACAGGAAAAAGCCATCGCTGTATTACGATAATCTCCTTCAATGACATATTCTTCAGGGACATCTATTCCAAAACTCTCACAGGTTTTATAAAAGCTTGATAAGCGGCTCTGTGTAACTGATGAATAAGCGCCATGAATATAAGCTATCTTCCTGTGTCCCTGAGAATAGCAGTAAGTAACCAGATCCTTCATTCCTTTAATATTGTTGGAAATAATAGCAATACGGTTATCGAATACGTGGTCAATCGTAACTACAGGGATGTTGCCCCTTATAAGCTCTTCAACCTTAGGATCATAGAAATTAACGCAGGCTATGACGACTCCGTCAAAACCTCTGTACTGGACATGCTCCAGGTAACTTCTTGTCTGCTCCCCGCCTGCCTTGCTATTAATAAACGTAATATCGTAACCCGATGCCTCAGCCGTCCTTTTAAAGGAGTCAAGCACATGAGCAAAATAATCATGGGTAAGACCTGACATGGCATCATCAACAAACAGGACTCCCAGGTTATAGGATCTGCTTGTCTTTAAGGCTTTAGCCGCTGCATTGGGAAAATATCCCATATCAGCAGCAATTGATCTTATCTTCTGCTTGGTTTCATCACTGATATCGCCACGATCATTTAATGCTTTTGATACGGTCGCTATCGAAACTCCGCAAGCATCAGATATGTCTTTCATAGAAATCTTTCGACTCATAACCACCTCAATACTAGGTAAAACCGATTGCTTAATCGTTTTCGTAATTTTAATTATAATCGGTTTTTAATATGTTTTCAATTTCTTTTTTGGATATACAAACTTTTCGGTATATTTGCCAAAATCTCAAATTATTTATGTTGAATATTTCAGTCTGCAATTCTTGAATTCCAAATCCCCCTAACTTATAATGAAAGGGTATCTTAAACGTTTTCGAAACATTAAATAATGCGAATGTAGTCCTTGTAAATATTTTCGAAACGTAAACTATTGCGAATATAGTTCCTTGTAAATATTTTCAGCTCACATTACGCGCAAACCAAAGAGGGGGTCCTATGAAATACGGGCATTTTGACGATGACAACAGAGAATATGTCATCACCACTCCTAAAACTCCACTTCCGTGGATCAATTATTTAGGAAACCAGGAGTTTTTTTCTCTAATTTCAAACACCTGCGGAGGTTATTCCTTCTGTAAGGATGCAAAGCTCCTGCGTATAACACGTTACCGTTACAACAACATTCCTTATGATAATAACGGCAAATATTTTTACATCAAAGATGGAGACACTATCTGGAATCCAGGCTGGCAGCCTACAAAGACCGCCCTTGATGAATACGAATGCCGTCATGGTCTTGGTTATTCAAAATTCAAAGGTGTCAAAAATAATGTTGAGGCCAATGTCCTTACTTTTGTACCTATGAATGACAGATGTGAAGTATCACGCATCAGCATTAAGAATAACACATCTTCTGCAAAAGAGCTCAAACTTTTTTCATATGTTGAGTGGTGTTTGTGGAATGCAGATGATGATGAAAGAAACTTCCAGAGGAATCTTTCAACAGGAGAAGTTGAAGTTGTAGACTCTTCCATCTTCCACAAGACAGAGTACAGAGAAAGACGTAATCATTTTGCTGTATATTCAGTAAATACCAAGGTTGACGGCTTTGATACATCAAGAGAGAGCTTCCTTGGACCTTACAACGGAAATGACACACCGGATGTAGTTACAAACGGCGAGTGCACAAATTCTGTTGCAAGCGGCTGGTCACCTGTTGCTGTCCACCAGCTCAATGTAACACTTGACCCTGGTGAAGAGAAGAGCTTTATATTCGTACTTGGCTTTATAGAAAATGATGACAATGACAAGTGGGAAGCTCCTAATGTCATCAAAAAGGATCTTGCCTGGGAAATGCTTGACCGCTATAAAACAGATGAGCAGGTAGAGAAAGCTTTCTCTGTTTTATGTGATTACTGGTCAAATCTCCTTTCCAAGTACCATGTAAAGAGCTCAAATGATAAGGTAGACCGCATGGTCAATATCTGGAACCAGTATCAGTGCATGGTTACATTTAACATGTCACGTTCTGCTTCCTACTATGAATCCGGCATAGGCCGCGGAATGGGATTTAGAGATTCATGCCAGGATCTCCTTGGATTTGTACATCTTATTCCTGACAGAGCAAGAGCACGTATTATTGATATTGCTTCTACCCAGTTCGAAGACGGAAGCGCATATCACCAGTATCAGCCTCTTACCAAGAAAGGTAATGCAGATATAGGATCCGGCTTTAATGATGATCCTCTCTGGCTCATAGCCGGTACAAGCGCATATATTAGAGAGACAGGCGATGATTCAATACTTGATGAGATGGTACCTTTTGATAACGACGAAAGCAAAGCCACTCCTCTTATGAACCACTTAAAGAGATCTTTTGATTATATCGTTAATCATAAAGGACCTCACAAACTTCCTCTTATAGGACGTGCTGACTGGAACGACTGTCTTAACCTCAACTGTTTCTCAGCTCATCCGGGAGAATCCTTCCAGACCTTTGGTCCTTCAGAAGGACCTGTTGCAGAATCCGTCTTCATCGCAGGTATGTTCGTAAAATACGGCGAAGAATACGCTCAGCTTTGCGAGCTAAAAGGCGATAGCAAGGAAGCAGAATATGCAAGAGCTCAGGTAAAAGAAATGTACGATGCTGTTCTTAAAGACGGTTGGGACGGCGAATGGTTCATCAGGGCATATGATGCATACTCACACAAGATAGGTTCAAAAGAATGTGAAGAAGGCCAGATCTTCATCGAGCCTCAGGGCTTCTGCGTACTTGCAGGAATCGGTGTTGAGGAAGGTCTTGCCAAGAAAGCAATGGACTCTGTAAAAGAAAAGCTTGATACCAAATACGGAATCATGATCCTTCAGCCGGCATATACCAAGTATCACTTAGAGCTTGGAGAAGTCAGCTCCTATCCACCGGGATATAAAGAAAATGCAGGTATCTTCTGCCACAACAATCCTTGGGTTTCAATCGCAGAGACTGTTCTTGGAGATGGCAACAGAGCATTCGAGATCTACCAAAAGACATGTCCTGCCTATATTGAAGA
>NZ_JAILQF010000089.1 GCF_024699075.1 Butyrivibrio sp. | reverse complement strand
TCTCCTGCATGGTTCTTGAAGCTTTCGAAAAGGTCAAGCTCTGAGTTCTCTTCGATCTCTACACCAAGGTTGTAAAGCTGCTTAATAGGAGCGTTACATGCAAGGAAGTTCATTGGACGAGGTCCAAAGCTGATGATCTTAAGATTCTGAAGAGCATATACAGCCTTTGCTACAGGAAGGAACTCATGGATCATATCAGCACAATCCTCAGCATCTCCAACAGGATACTCAGGGATATAAGCCTTTACATTTCTAAGTGCAAGGTTGTAGCTTGCATTGAGCATTCCGCAATATGCATCGCCTCTGCCATCCATAAGGTCATTCTGGCTCTCTTCTGCTGCTGCACAGAACATCTTAGGTCCTTCAAAGTGCTTAGCAAGAAGTGTCTCAGAAATTTCAGGTCCGAAGTTTCCAAGGAATACGCAAAGAGCATCGCATCCGTTCTTCTTAACATCTTCAAGAGCGTTAACCATATCGATCTCGCTCTCAATAATTGTAATAGGGCATTCATAGATGTCCTTAGCATCGTACTTGTCTGCATAAGCTTTAACGAGTGCTTTTCTTCTGTTTTCTGCAAGACTTGCAGGGAAGCAGTCACGGCTGACTGCTACGATTCCGATTTTAATTTCTGGAATGTTGTTCATAATTGCCTCCTACCTTTTACATCTTTTACATTGATCAAGCCTATTATCAGTTGTCTGATTTTGTAATACAACTTAGTAATACAACTGATATATTATTTGTATTTAATACTAAATCATTTTACACCACTTTTTGGAAATTGAATGTTTAATTCTTGCTATTTAATCCTCAAATTTGATTTTCTATTTATTCAACAAAAAAAGAGCTCGGAATATGTGTAAAATCACATGTTCCTAAGCTCTTTTTTCAAATACAACTATTATTTTTTGTTCGCTACATCGGACCTTATAAGCGCTCTCTTGAGCTTGGCTTCTGCAAGCATTACATCCTTGTCTCCAAGTTTGTCTTTGGTTGCAAGACGCTCCTGCGCACGCTTTTTGGCATCCTGTGCACGCTCAAGATCTATATCCTCTTTCCATTCCCAAGTTGTAGCAACAACGCGGCATTCACCGTCCATGACGTTTATCATTCCGCCCATGCATGCTGCTATTCTCTCTGTTCCGTCCTCAAGTATGACCTTTGCAGGTCCCATTCCAAGGGCAGAGCAATAATTGGTATGTTTAGCCATTATACAAACGTCGCCGTCTATGGTACGGAGGATTATCCTTGTTGCCTGTCCATCCAGCATACTCCCGTCAGGAGTTGCTATCTGCAGATGAAACGGAGTTGCCATAGCTCATCCCTCCTTCATCTTATGACTTCTTAGCTTTTTCGAAGGCTTCATCAATAGTTCCGCAGAAGAGGAATGCTGACTCAGGAAGCTCATCACACTCACCGTTAAGGATCATGTTAAAGCCTCTGATCGTCTCCTTCAGAGGAACATACTTACCAGGGATACCTGTGAACTGCTCAGCAACGCTGAATGACTGAGACAGGAAACGCTGTACTTTACGAGCTCTGTTAACAGTAAGCTTATCCTCATCTGAAAGTTCATCCATACCCATGATAGCGATGATATCCTGAAGTTCTCTGTATCTTTGAAGAACCTGCTGAACACCTCTGGCTGCTTCATAATGTTCTTTACCAACTATTTCAGGAGTAAGGATACGGCTTGTGGAATCCAGAGGATCAACAGCCGGATAAATACCCTGAGAAGCTATCTCACGGGAAAGAACTGTAGTTGCATCAAGGTGTGTGAATGTTGTTGCAGGAGCAGGGTCTGTAAGGTCATCGGCAGGTACGTATACAGCCTGAACAGATGTGATTGATCCGTCCTTGGTTGATGTGATACGTTCCTGAAGTTCACCCATTTCAGTAGCAAGTGTAGGCTGGTAACCAACAGCTGATGGCATACGGCCAAGAAGCGCTGAAACCTCAGAACCTGCCTGAGTGAAACGGAAAATGTTATCAATGAACAAAAGAACGTCCTGCTTCTTAACATCACGGAAATACTCAGCAACAGTAAGTCCTGAAAGACCTACTCTCATACGAGCTCCCGGAGGCTGATCCATCTGACCGAAGATAAGAGCTGTCTTGTTGATAACGCCTGACTCACTCATTTCACCATAAAGGTCATTACCTTCACGAGTACGCTCACCAACACCGGTAAATACTGAATATCCACCATGCTCTGTTGCTACGTTATGGATCAGTTCCTGAATAAGAACTGTCTTACCTACACCGGCACCTCCGAAAAGACCAATCTTACCACCCTTAAGGTAAGGGCAGATAAGGTCTACAACCTTGATACCTGTTTCCAGAATCTCACTGGATGTCTGCTGATCTTCGTATGACGGAGCCTCTCTGTGAATCGGCCAATAGTCTGAAGCCTGAATTGGCTCCTTATTATCTACCGGCTCTCCAAGGAGGTTTAAAACCCTTCCGAGACACTCTTCGCCAACCGGCATCTTAATAGGTGATCCGGTATCTTTGGCAGGAGTTCCTCTCATAAGGCCGTCGGTACTACTCATTGCGATACAGCGGACTTTGTCGTCGCCTATGTGCTGGGCAACTTCAACTACCAGACGTGTGCCATTATTATCTATCTCAATGGCATTCATCAGATCCGGCAGCTGTCCATCTTCAAATTTGATGTCCAGTACAGGTCCCATTACCTGGGTTACTGTACCTATATTTTCTGTAGCCAATGATTATCTCCTTTTTATTAGAAAAAGACGTTTACAGTTACTTGCTTCATTCCATATCTTATGAACCGGCTCCCGATACGATCTCTGTGATCTCCTGCGTAATAGCAGCCTGTCTTGCACGGTTATAGTACAAGCTGAGATTGTCGATCATGTCGGCAGCATTGTTGGTCGCATTCTCCATCGCCATGCGGCGTGCACCCTGTTCGGAAGCTGCACTTTCACACATTACGCTGAAGATGATACCTGCAATATATTCCGGTATTATCGCATTGAATGTCTCTTCAGAATTCGGTTCATACATAATAACTTCACGGCCTTCTTCTGACGGTGCATCCGGTGTAAACGGAAGCAGCTGCCAGGTTGTAGGAACCTGTGAAAGAACCGATTTGAAGACTGTTCCGGCCACATGGATCTCATCGAACTCGCCATTTTTATAACCATCACATACGAGTCTCGACATCTCGAAGCAGTCACTGACAGATACATCACCTACCAGTGGGAAAGCATCGGATATTATCTCTCTGTTTCTCTTACGGAAATATTCCAATGCCTTTTTGCCGACAGGAAGGAATGCACATTCCTTACCTTTGGTTTCCTGCTCGATCATCCTGAACATGTTGGCATTATAACCGCCTGCAAGTCCTCTGTCTCCGCCAAATACGATATAGAGTCTTTTCTTGATCTCTCTCTTCTTAAGATATACAGAATCAAAATCAGAGTTAGAATTGGCTATATCGTTAAGCGTCTTAGAAAGGACTTCGTGATAAGGTCGGCAATTTTCAACACGTTCCTGGGCCTTGCGGAGTCTGGAAGAAGCTACCAGCTTCATAGCTCTGGTAATCTGCATGGTGCTCTGCACTGATTTTATGCGGAGCTTGATGCTTTTCATCGAAGCCATGTCAGTTCTCCTTTCCGCTTATGCATTCTTTGTGAACCGTTTTGTATACTCATTAAGAGAATTCTTTAGGGCACCTTCGATCTCATCATCCCATGCACCTGTAGCAGCAATTTTCTCCATTACGGCCTTGCCGCTTTCATTAGCATCGAGGAAATCATAAAGTCCTGACTCATATTCTGCTACCTGAGTAGTATCGACTTCCTTAAGGTAGTCATTGTTAACGGCATAAAGAATTGCAACCTGCTTTTCAACAGGAATAGGAGTTCCTCTGTTCTGCTTTAGAACTTCCACAATTCTTGCACCCTTATCAAGACGAGACTTGGTATCTTCATCAAGATCAGATCCGAACTGTGCGAAAGACTGAAGCTCTCTGTACTGTGAATACAAAAGCTTAAGAGTTCCGGCAACTTTCTTCATGGCCTTGATCTGAGCATTACCACCTACACGGGATACAGAGATACCGGGGTTAACGGCAGGACGTACACCTTCGTGGAAAAGCTCTGTCTCGAGGAATATCTGTCCGTCTGTAATAGAGATAACATTGGTAGGAATGTATGCTGATACATCACCTGCCTGTGTCTCAATGATAGGAAGAGCTGTAAGTGATCCGCCGCCATTAGCTTCAGACAATTTAGCTGCTCTTTCCAAAAGACGTGAGTGCAGATAGAATACATCACCAGGATAAGCTTCACGTCCCGGTGGACGTCTGATAAGGAGTGATAATTCACGATAAGCTACAGCATGCTTTGAAAGATCATCATAAATGATGAGGGCATGCTTGCCGCTATTCATGAAATATTCACCGATAGTAGCTCCGGCATATGGTGCAATATACTGAAGTGGTGCACCTTCAGATGCCGTAGCCGCAACAACTACTGTATATTCCATAGCGCCTGCTGCTTCAAGACTTGCAACAAGGTTGGCAACTGTGGAATTCTTCTGGCCTATGGCTACATAGATACAGATAACATCTTTACCCTTCTGGTTGATGATAGTATCTGTAGCAATGACAGTCTTACCTGTCTGACGGTCACCTATGATAAGCTCACGCTGTCCACGGCCTATAGGGATCATTGAATCGATAGCTTTGATACCTGTCTGGAGTGGTTCCTTAACAGGCTGACGTTCAATGATTCCAGGTGCTGTATGTTCGATAGGATCGAAACGTACAGGCTTGATATCACCCTTGCCATCTATTGGCTGACCAAGGGCATTAACTACTCGTCCAAGTACTTCATCGCCTACAGGAACAGATACAACTCTTCCTGTACGCTTTACAATATCGCCTTCCTTAATTCCTACGTCGGAACCCAGAAGGACGATTGAAATGCTGTTATCTTCCAGATTCTGTGCCATACCGTAAGTACCGTTTGAAAATTCAACCAGTTCTCCGGCCATACATTTTTCCATTCCGCTGGCACGTGCGATACCGTCACCGACCAGGATAACAGTTCCTGTCTCTGCCTGTTCGATAGCGGCGGAATAATGCTTAATCTGGCTTTTTATTATCTGACTAATTTCTTCAGGTTTCAGCGCCATTTCTCATCCTCTTATTCCTGCGCATTCTGCGCATACTTACCCTTAAGGGGCTATACAACTGTATCTTTGATGATGGAATTAAGAGCATCAATACGCTCTTTAGCTGTGCCATCATATCGCTTGCCATCCATGTCGAGACGGATACCACCGATAAGCGCAGGGTTGACATAGCAGGTCATATCGACCTTCTTGCCTTTCATCCTCTCAAGCTTATCATGCAGGGCATTTTTCTGAGCATCTGTAAGTGCTACAGCACTTGTAACAGTTGCTTCTACAATGCCATGAGCTTCGTTATAGAGTCTGCGGTATTCTTTAGCGCATCCCTTAACTTCGCCCATATATCCTTTTTCACACATGAGTTTCAAGAAATTCAGAAGATAAGGCCACATTTCAGCTCCAAAAGCTTCATCAAGGAGCTTTACTCTGTCGTCCTTACTTATGCTGGGTTCTGAAAGAAGCTTTACGTACTGGGGATTCTCTTTCATAAGAGAAAGTACGGTTCCAAGCTGATCCAAAACCAGATCTGTCTGATTCTCTTCCGAAGCAAGCTCATATAAGCTTCCACCATATTTCTTGGCTGTTTCGGTCATCATATAGACGTATCTCCAACATTCTGAATGAATTCGTCAACTAGGTTCTCATGATCCTTTTCGTTTATTTCGCGGCCGATAACCTTAGCTGCGATGCTCATTGCCATAGAACCGATTTCATCCTTGGCATCATTTATCGCACGCTTCTTCTGCTGCTCAATATCATTCTCTGCCTGTCTCTTAATTGAGGCAGCCTCTGACTGGGCATCTGCAACAATCTTTTCACTTTTCTTAGCTGCAGTACTTGTAGCTTCCTTAACGATGCGATCGGCTTCGTCATTGGCTCTGGAAAGGCTTGTCTCATACTGATCTTTAAGATCAAGTGCCTTAGCCTTGGCTTCTTCAGCCTCTTTAAGTGGCTGATCTACAAGTCCCTGGCGCTTAGCCAGAATGTCCATTACAGGTTTGTACAGGAACTTTTTGAACAAAAGAATCTGAATACCCAGGTTGATCAGCTGAACAACAATTGTCTGCCAGTCCAGCGAAACCAATAAATTATATGTTGCTTCCATGGTATTCTCCTTTTCTTGGTTTAGGTGTCCTTATTCCTGACCTTATTAAAGCTGTCCAAGGAAAAGACCCGGTGCAACGAAGATAAGAAGAAGACCGGTAACGAAACCATAAATACCTGTTGTCTCAGAAAGAGCAACACCAAGGATAAGAGTTGATCTGATCTCACCTGATGCTTCAGGCTGACGAGCTATAGAAGAAACTGCTGCTGCTGCCGCGTTACCTTCACCAATACCAGGACCTATACCTGCTATAAGAGCAAGTCCGGCGCCAATGCCACATCCTGCAAGTGCGATACCTTTTGCTAATACTGTTAAATCCATATTTAATTCCTCCTAAGAATTATTAGTTACTGCCTGCTTTTTGATTTGCATAAGCAACTTATTCTGATGCCTGTTTAATGAAAATACATGTTAACGTACAGAAGATAAACGGCTGGATCAATCCACTAAACCAGTCAAAGTACAGCGATGTGATTGCAGGTAAACCAATTTCAAGAATCGGAATATTGGCTGCAAGCCATCCACCTACTACAGGGATAAGTCCCAGTAGTGCAGCACTCGCAAGTCCAAGTGCTGAATAGATCAGGGTGCCGATAACCATACCCGAAAGTATGTTACCAAAGTGACGACAAGCCATTGAAATAGGCGTTGAAAACTCACTGATGATATTCATCGGAAGCATTACAGGCATAGGATCAAGATATCCTTTAAGATATCCGCCAAATCCGTTAGCCTTTATCTTATGCTTGGTTATGAGTATCAATACAATGATCGCCCATCCTGCTTCTGTTGCCAGATCGGCAGTCGGACTCCAGCATCCTCCAACAAGACTTATCATGTTACTTATGATAGCTGTTCCAAACAAAGCTCCTATGAAAGGAATATAATAGTCGAATTTGTCTCCCATATTACCTCTTACGAAGTTATTGAGAAGTTCAACTATCCACTCTGCTATTGCCTGTCTCTTGCTTATACCGGTAACCTGCAGATTTCTACCAAGAAACCAGCACAAAAAGGACATTATGACAAGAACAACCCAGCCCATGATCATTGTCTGAGTGATGTGGATTTCCCCAATCGGCGAGTTTTCTACGATCGTATAAATCCTCGCACCATGAAGATTAATATCCATAAATCAGGATTCACCTCCTTTTACTCCGGCCTCGGAATCCACCTTCTGAGTAAGATTCAGCTTACCGGTTATTTGCAATAAATAAATGGCAAGTTTTGGGAAAAGAAGCGGTATAAGAGCACTTATCACATTGATAAATGGTACAAAAACAGAAGCTACAATCCATAAGCACTGGAGCCCCATTCTCTGAGTGTAGCCTTTCTGAACGCCTCTTCTTACTTCTGCACCTCCATTCTGTGCCGCATCAAGCGATTTCTGAAGTGATGCTGCCATCCAGATAAAGCAGATCATTCCAATGAGAGTACCGCCAACAGCACCGATAACAATAGTCGCATCAAATGAGTACAGGCCGGTTAATGATATTAAAAAACCAACCACAATTTCAACGACGCACAAAATCCCGCACCCGGTAAAAACTCCTTTTACGAGTCCTTTGATATCATCATCTAAATGCATGAAACTTCCCTCCCCTTAAAATGTCCTCTTGAATCTGTCATAAGTAAGTGTCCACATAATATATATTCGGCTAAAAAGCCTATTTTAGTAATGTTTGGAAAAAGAATGACTCTTTGGCTTGTTCTTGTCCGGCCTCTTCTGACCCTTCATAACTATCTTGGTGTAAAACTTCCAAAAGGTCATAAAGCCTGCGCCAAGACCCAAAAAAAGCCCAACAAAATAAATCCACATTCCAAAACCCAAATGTGTGTTAAGGTACCAGCTTCCTGCAAGACAAAGCAGCACGGGCATTATCAGATCAAGCCCCAGCTGGCCAACATATACAAGATATTTAAACGCATTAGACCAATCTCGCATATATACCTTTCATAACAAAAATATAAAATCACGCACGCTCACAAATATTGTAACATAGTGTGGAATTTATACGCAAGAATTAAGCCAGTACACTTGTTTCGTTTTGTTTTTAATAATAATTTACACTCGATTAGACTGATTTTCATAGCACATGCGCCACAGCCTGACATATCAACAATTGCAAGCACAAAATAATCCAATAAATATATTTATCAGCATGTAAAAAACAAAGGTCGTTTAGATGTACATAGCATCTAAACGACCTCAATAATAAATACTTCAATTTTTATTCTTCTGTAGCTGTAGTCTTGATATGAAGCTCTTCAAGCTGCTTGTCTGTTACAAAGCCCGGAGCTCCCATCATTACGTCCTGAGCATTCTTGTTCATAGGGAATGGAATGATCTCACGGATTGAATCCTCTGCTGCAAGGAGCATTACCATACGGTCTACTCCGGGAGCGATTCCTGCGTGCGGCGGTGCCCCATAGCAGAATGCGTTGTACATAGCAGGGAACTTCTTCTTAACGTCCTCTTCACCAAGCTTTACAAGTTCGAATGCCTTGATCATGATCTCAGGATCGTGGTTACGAACAGCACCTGATGAAAGCTCTACGCCGTTAACAACAAGGTCGTACTGATCTGCCATGATTGTGAGAGGATCAACCTCACCTTTTTCAGCCTTAAGAAGGATATCAAGACCACCTGAAGGCATTGAGAAAGGATTGTGGCAGAACTCAAGTTCGCCTGACTCTTCGCCTATCTCGTACATAGGGAAGTCTACTATCCAGCAGAATGCATACTGCTCTTTGTCCATGTGTCCGGGAACAGCTGCGCCAAATGTCTTAACAAGAACACCTGCTGTCTTAACAGCAGCGCCCTTTTCACCAGCAGAAAGAACTACAAGTGTATTAGGCTCAAGTGAAAGTGCCTTAACAACTTCATCCTTCTTAGGTGCTACGAACTTGGAGATACCACCTACAAGTTCGCCATTTTCATCTACTCTGAACCAGTAACCCTTGTTACCTGACTGAACTTCTACAGCTTCCATTGTCTTGTCGATGAATTTACGGCTCTCATGGAAGTCAGATACAACAACTGCCTTGATAACGCCGTCAGCAAATGGAGCGAAGTCAGGTGTGCGAAGAAGATCTGTAACATCTGAAACAATAAGGTCGATACGAAGGTCTGGCTTATCTGTTCCGTATTTCTCCAAAGCTTCAAGATAAGGAATCCTTACAAATGGAGCACCTGATGCTCTGTCATATGTTCCGTACTTGGCAAAGATTGGAGGAAGTACATCTTCGATTACTGCAAATACATCTTCCTGAGAAGCAAATGCCATCTCCATATCAAGCTGGTAGAATTCTCCCGGTGATCTGTCACCTCTTGCATCCTCATCACGGAAGCAAGGAGCTATCTGGAAGTAACGGTCAATACCTGAAACCATAAGAAGCTGCTTGAACTGCTGCGGAGCCTGAGGAAGTGCATAGAACTTACCTGGGTGCTTACGGGCAGGAACAAGATAGTCTCTGGCTCCTTCAGGTGATGATGCTGTAAGTATAGGAGTTGTGATCTCCATAAAACCGTGATCTGTCATAGAGCTTCTAAGAGCTGCTATGATCTGGGATCTTAATATGATGTTCTTCTTAACCTCAGGGTTTCTAAGATCAAGATATCTATATTTAAGTCTTGCTGTCTCATCTGCTTCACGGCTGTGATTGATCTCAAAAGGAAGCTCGTTGTAACGGCAGCGTCCAAGTACCTCAACCTTTTCCGGTACTACTTCAATCTCACCTGTATCCTGCTTAGGATTCTTAGAGCTACGCTCTCTTACTACACCTTCTACAGAAATAGTTGATTCCTTAGTAATTGCCTTGAACTGCTTAACCATATCAGCATTCTCAGCTACAACCTGTGTTGTACCGTAAAAGTCACGGATTACAACAAATCCAAGCTCTGCTCCAACTTCTCTGAAATTCTCAAGCCATCCGCACAGCTTAACCTTCTTGCCTGCGTCTGACAGTCTTAATTCTCCGCATGTATGTGTACGGGACTGCATCTTTATTACCTCCATCTACCTTGTATCCGGCATTGAAACTGTTACTGTAAAAACTTGCCTGTTACAATAATCAGCTACTAAATATATGCGTTAAAACGACTACTATGTTTTCGTTTTCAGCGGCCTTTATAATTTATCATAAATGCCAATCTATAATATCAGAAAAAAATACTCATTTCAATGCTTGGCTATACATGCACATTTTGTGTTAAAAGACCGGTTATTAGTCCTTATATTTTGTACAAAATTTCTTGTATTTTTTTGTTGCAATTTCATAGAAGAGGATTATAATATAATCACCTGTAAACAATTTTGTAATATTTTGTAATAGTTCTTTGAGGTTTCGATTTTATATGTCAAGCATTAGATTTTTATGTATAATCGTTACAGTTGTACTCACAGCAGTTATTTCGCTGTTTATGACCGGCTGCAATAATGAAATGTCTACTACCAAAGCAGCGCAAAGTGATAGTGCAACTTTTGTAATATCTGAATGCGTAGCCTCAGAATCCGGTTCATCTTATGACAATTAAAGACAACTTTCTAAGTCCGGATTATTATCCAAGTTTTACCTGTAAAGGCCCTTTGTGCCGTCATACTTGTTGTAATGGTCTTACCATTAACATGTCCCAGCAGGAATATTTCAAGCTGGTTGGTTTGTCATGCTCTGATGAGCTAAGACAGGGACTGGATCTTGCGATTAAACCTCTTTCAAATCCTGATCCATATAAATATGCCGAGCTGTGCCATGACTTTTTTGGTAACTGCCGCATGCTTATGGACAATGGGTGGTGCCGCCTCCAGTATGAATGCGGTGAAGAGGTGATGACATATGCCTGTAGATATTTTCC
>NZ_JAILQF010000082.1 GCF_024699075.1 Butyrivibrio sp. | reverse complement strand
TAATGATTCCATGAACAGTATAGATCCAAATGCAGATGATGCACCGGCACAGCTTCTTGCAAATATTGACAAACTCAATGAAAGCTTTAGTGTCATGGCAGCTTTGGAAGTTCCGGAAGACTTCAAGGCTGTAGAAGCACTTGCCGATGAAGCATGCGACTACATGACAAAGGCTGCTATCTCTTATCACGAAGCTTACGACGGCGATTATAATGCTGATGCAGAATCAACAGCAAGCCAGTACTACGAACGCGCTTTTGTAAGAATCCAGTATATCATTAAAATACTTCACGGTGAGGTTCCTGAAGGCGAAGGCGTAACAGTAACTACTCAGGAGGCCGGCCAGATCGACCCTGTTGAAGAAAGCAGTCAGGACCAGTAAAAGAGTCTATAAAAAATCTGTAATAACTTGGAAACTTTCCGGTCATCTTATAACCTTAGATTTTTGAAGCCAGCATAAGATTGTATATTTTTCGGCAACAGCCAAAGGTTTTAGCAAAAAGGATAATTTGTTCAGTTGTAGGATATATTCTATATTTTATGGCTTTATTCACTCCATTCTTATAGCACAAAAATGTATTTTCAACAATTTTTATAAACGGCAATTCATCCCCCACCTACGTATACTTAGAGGTGGGGGATGAATTGCTTTCTATTAGTTAAACTATTTTTATATTTCGGACTCGCCTATTTCAGGAAGTTCATATATATCTGTCGCTTTATCTTACATTTTCTATGATATTTATGAGGTTTTCTACTTCCATTCCATCTGTTACACTTACTGCATAGCTGTATCCTTGTGAATTCCATGTAGCCAGATAATAAAGATTTCCATTGCCTTTTATGGTTACATCTGCCCCATTTATTGTTACTGTCTTTTCTGTATCATAAGAGTTAAAGTCTCCGCTTATATCTTCACTTCCTTTGGCTTTCCTGATTGAAGCTTTTTCCTCTTCGCCATCAACATACTGAACCTCTATCATTTGCTGATCAATAACATACGCCTTCTGAGTATCAGAACCATATATACTGTCAGGACAGTCCATATCAAATCCTGTCAGTATCTCTGCTTCTTCCAGGTTACTGCACTCTACAATAGGATTTGCTATAGTAACCTCTGAATCCTCCGGCGAATCAAATACATTTTTATTAATGAATATCAGTGCTATAGCTGCAACAGCTACTGCAGCGGGGATAAAATAATTGAAAATCCGAGCCTTCTTTTTTCTTTTTATATCAATCAAATGACTATCTTTGCTGCCTGATGACTCTGCTTCCTCTATATATTCGTCTTTTATATTTCCAATTGCTTTTAGAAGTGTCATAGCATTCATAAGCCATAGCCCTCCTTCAATAGATGCACTTTTAATTTCTCTCTTGTTCTAAGCAAAGTCATTTTAACTTTACTTTCCGAAACCTCAAGTTCTTTAGCTATGTCCTTCACGTTTTCCATATACCAGTATCTTTTAACAAATATTTTCCTGGCATCAGTTGAAATGTCTGAAAGAAATAGGTTGATGCTTTCTGTAAGCTCAGACAGCTCTATTTCTTTATCAGGTTCAAAATTACCTGAAATTTCATTTAGCTCATCAATACAAACCTCAGTCTGACATCCGCCTCTTTTTGCTGCTGTCATCTTTTCGTACATATTTATCGCAAGGTTACGGCATATTTTACCTACATATGTGCTCAACTTTTCTGGTCTGTTTGTGGGAATAGATTTCCAGGTGCCAAGATATGTGTCATTTACACACTCCTTGGTATCCTCTTCATCAAAGAGTATATTGAAGGCAATCTTTGAGCAATATTTCCCATATTTTAAACTGGTCTGACTAATTGCATCTTCATTTCTTTCCCAATATAGCTCAACTATTTTCTCATCTTCCATCATAGACTTAGTATCCTAATTCGATATCCTGCATATCTGCTATCTCTACGTTTCCATCAAGGTCTTCATATATGTACATAAGAGTATAATAAGGTGTTGCTGTAGGATGTACAACAGTAGCCTTACACAAAAAACAATAATTAGTACCGGCTACAACCTGACTTCCAAGAAATGCAATAGGTTCATATGTCGCACCATTAATTCCATCTACAGCTTTATCAAATATTTCCTGTATTTCATCTGTCATAGTAGCGGAATCTGAAACACTCCATGCTCCAGTCATTATTCCTAAGTCGTCCAGTTCCTCATTAACAGAATATTCTGATGTGATTTCTACAGTAGAAGAATCCTCTGTCACATCAGACGCATTAGACTTTATACCACATCCTATTGCTGCAATTGTTAATGTGCCAAATAATAGTGTAATGATGATTTTTTTTAACATTTTCTTTTCCTCCATATTAAGTGTTATTGTCTTTACACTTTAATACACAGAAAAAAAATTAACTGGTCACAAATTTTTTAAATATAAGACCATATTGTAATCTCATTTTATTTTTATACTTTAATCATTTTCTTTGGGGATAAGTTGGAGATTGCCTTCTTCATCTTTTTCTATAACAAAATCAATTGAAACATCCTGTGAAGATGGAATTGAAATATCATCCGGGTCCATATCAGAAAGTATCTCCTCATAGTAAATTGAAGTTAAAGAGGTACCATAACTGCTCACATCTACGGGAGTATCTTCATTAAAATAGCTAATTATCGCCCTAATGATCATTATAAGTATTGGTAAAACATAAAAGAAAACTTTCCAATCGTCGACTTTTTTAAATTCCTTATATTTTACCTTCTTTTTAAGGATATCTGCATCCGGATCTTGCGCTTTATCTTCGGCTTTTTCTCTGGAATTCTCCTGCACCAAAGACCCATTTTCAGCTTTTAAAGTATTACCTGTTCGTTCACCAGAATGGTCTTCTTCAAAAATATGAGCTACTTGTGATTGATTGTTGTAGCTATATATTTGGGAATTTTTTCCATAAGATGACAGAACATTATCATACCCATTAACTTTATGATCATCAGAGCATTCTATGCCACTTGTATACTTTACAAAACGATCATAGAAAATGCTAACAGCTAAGGCTTCATCCTTACCTTTATAGTCAATTCTCCTTGATCCGTCATTTAAGTTTTCATATACGATGTAATCATCTTCCCAGTAATCCTTGTAAATACCGTATAAACAAGGTCCTATGTGATCACTGTCAACATAAAAGCCTGTATCATAAGAAGATATATTATTATTTATAAAATAGGTATTTAATTCTTTAATAGATTGAAAATCTCCCACTTGCAAAAGCTCTTCTTTCATGCGATTAATCCCTCTTTGGAGTAATATCTCCCTGTACGCCGCAAATAATAAACAATTCAAGTAACGTTTGTCATAATCCCAGCTTAAAGAAAAGGACTCTTCTCAAACTGAAATAAATCAATTTATTATAGCATCTAATCCAAACTTCGCAATTATCAAAACTGAATTCCCCTTGGAAATTAAAAACCTTGAGAAGTTAATAAAGGATTTTCTTGTTCTTTAAAAATCTTATTAACCACCCAAGGTAATCAAATTTGCAAATATATAACAAGTATATTTAGTCAAGACCGCCAATTCTCTTACTTGAAGCCTTAAGTCTTGTAAGAGCTCTGGCCATAGCAGCCTGTGACATCTTATATTCTGCGATGGAATTCTTCTGACGCATACGCTCTTTAGCAATTTCAAGAGCTTCTTTTGCCCTGTTAACATCTATGTCTTCAGGCCTTTCCATAGTATCGGCAAGTACCAGACATCTGTTATTGGCAAACTGAACAGAGCCGTTACCGGATACGCCTATGACCACTTCGCCATCAGGCTTTGTGATCCTGACTTCGCCGGTATATATAGCAACCCACATTTCCTCATGATATGGCTGGATACACATCTCACCATCTACGCAGGGAAGTGTTATGCTCGTAGCTCTTCCATCAAAAAATATTCCGTTTATAGACATGACCTGAAGGCCAAACGTACGAACCTCTGCCATTTATAACTCCTGTACCAGACACATTTTTAAGCCTCTTATTCAAGTGTCTTAGCTTTTTCGATTACATCATCGATCTTTCCAACATTGAAGAATGCAGCTTCCGGATACTTATCCATATCTCCGCCAACAATAGCTTCAAAGCCTTTTATAGTATCTTCCAAGGATACATACTTTCCGGGAACGCCTGTAAACTGCTCAGCTACATGGAATGGCTGAGACAAAAATCTTTGTATCTTACGCGCTCTGTAAACTGTCTGCTTATCATCTTCGCCAAGCTCTTCCATACCAAGGATTGCGATGATATCCTGGAGCTCTTTGTACTTCTGAAGCATCTCGGTAACTTTACGAGCTATGTTGTAATGTTTTTCTCCTACAACATCTGCTTCAAGGATACGGCTTGAAGATTCAAGAGGATCAACTGCCGGATATATACCCTGCTCTACGATCTTACGAGACAGAACTGTCTGCGCATCAAGATGAGCGAAGGTTGTAGCAGGTGCAGGGTCTGTAAGGTCATCTGCAGGTACGTATACAGCCTGAACTGATGTAACTGATCCGTTTCTTGTAGAAGCGATTCGCTCCTGGAGTGATCCAAGGTCAGTTGCAAGCGTAGGCTGGTAACCAACTGCTGAAGGCATACGTCCAAGAAGTGACGAAACTTCAGAACCTGCCTGAATAAATCTGAAAATATTATCAATGAACAAAAGAACATCCTGATTCTTAACATCACGGAAGTACTCTGCCATTGTAAGTCCTGTCTGAGCTACACGCATACGTGCTCCCGGTGGCTCATTCATCTGTCCGAATACCAGTGCTGTTTTTGCAAGAACTCCTGATTCTTTCATTTCAGACCAGAGGTCATTACCTTCACGGCTACGTTCTCCAACACCTGTAAAGATAGAATATCCGCCATGCTCTGTAGCTATATTCTGGATAAGTTCCTGTATAAGTACAGTCTTACCTACACCGGCACCTCCAAAAAGACCTACCTTACCACCTTTAGAGTATGGAGCAAGAAGGTCGATAACCTTGATACCTGTTTCAAGTATCTCAACTACAGGGCTCTGCTCTGAAAGTGGAGGAGCTTCTCTATGAATAGACCAGTGTTCTCCATGTTCGAGTGATGGTCCGTTATCAATGGTATCACCTGTGACATTAAAGAGTCTTCCAAGAGTATCATCACCAACAGGTACCTGAATAGGTGATCCTGTAGGATGTACGACCATATCCTTGGAAAGTCCCTCTGATGCAGCAAGCATAATACATCTTACTGTATTATCGCCTATGTGCTGGGCTACTTCCATTACACATTTTTTATTATTGTTATATACTTCAAGAGCATCGTCGATATGCGGCAGATCAGAATCCTGAAACTCAACATCGACAACAGGGCCCATGACCTGTACTATTCTGCCATCTTTCACTTTGCACCTCTTTTACTATTACTTGTTTTCCAATGCTTTAGCATTTGCTTCATGCATTCTTGCATGAAGTTCATGAGCTCTCTTCAAGGCTCTTGCACCGGCTGCTATCTCAGTGATCTCCTGAGTTATCTTAGCCTGTCTCTGCCTGTTATACTGAATCGAAAGATCATGTATCATCTGCTTTGCATTATCGTTAGCTGTATCCATTGCCATCATTCGGCTGTTCTGTACTGAACAGAAAGCTTCAACCATGGCTCCGTATATATATCCTGTTACAAGGGACGGAACAATGTTATCAAGTACGGCCTCAGGACTTGGCAGCATCAAAAACTCTTCCAAAGGAGTTGTAATGCCTGCCATTTTAAGCATTTCATCATTATTTTTAGGTCTCTCAAGCGGGAGGAGCTTTTCAAAGTGAGTCTCACATACAAGGCTGTTCTTCATAGCGGTGTATACGATATTAACTTCTTCAAGTTCGCCTCTAAGATAAGGTTCAAGCACCATGGAAGATATCCATCTTGCACGTGATAGTGTAGGATTTTGTGCTGTGTAGTGAAACTGTTCATCGACAGGAATATTTTTTCTCAAAAAATATTGTCTGCCCATTTCGCCAATAACGTACAGCTTCCAATCATCACCGTCTTGTTTGATATGCTCTTCCGCAAGCTTTAGGACATTATGATTATAAGCACCGGCAAGGCCTTTATCGCCTGTAATGACTATGTAACCTCTTTTAATCTCTTTGGGATCCTTGTCTTCATGATGATTCAAAAACGGGTCGTTTGAATCTTCAGGAAGATGTCGCATAACTCTGTCAAGCATTCCTCTTGCAGCATAAAAGTAAGGTTCAGTCTCTTCAAGCATTTTTCTGGCTTTGCGTAGCTTATTGGACGCAATCATATACATTGCGTTCGTTATTTTCATGGTGTCATTGACACTTTTAATTCTGTCCTGAATTTCTTTTATATCAGCCAAATCATTGCCTCTTCAATACTTTAAAAGCTTCTTTACTCTCAAATGAGCTTTTCATTCTTTTCAAAGAACCAGTCAACAGCTCGTTCAATCTCTTTTCTCAGATCATCTGAAAGATCTTTACCATTAGAAAGCTCTGCAATTACATCGGTCTCGGTCTTCTCGAACCATTCAAGGAGCTTGCCCTGAACCATCTTGACCTTGGAAGGCTCTACATTATCAAGCTTACCGCTATTAGCTGCTACAAGTGTGATTACCTGTTCGTGCATAGAAAGCGGATGGCCAAGGGGCTGTTTTAACAGTTCCATCAGAACTTTACCGTGATTTAGCTGCTTCTTGGTAGTCTCATCAAGATCTGATGAGAACTGCGTGAACACAGCCATTTCTCTATACTGTGCCAGATCGATACGAATAGATCCGGCTGCTTTTTTCATAGCTTTGGTCTGAGCCGCAGAACCTACACGTGATACTGAAAGTCCTACGTTAACTGCAGGTCTTTGACCTTCGAAGAAAAGATCACTTTCAAGGAAAATCTGTCCATCAGTGATGGAAATAACATTAGTTGGAATGTAGGCAGATACATCGCCTGCCTGAGTCTCAATGATAGGAAGTGCTGTCATTGAACCTCCGCCATTCTCAGCTGAAAGCTTACTTGATCTTTCAAGAAGTCTTGAATGGAGATAGAATACGTCTCCGGGGTATGCTTCACGTCCGGGTGATCTTTCAAGAAGAAGTGACAAAGCTCTGTAAGCTACTGCATGCTTGGAAAGATCATCATAAACAATAAGTACGTCGCGGCCCTGCTGCATGAAATATTCACCGATAGCTGTTCCTGAATAAGGAGCAATATACTGAAGAGGTGAAGTATCAGCTGCTGTGGATGATACAACTACTGTATAATCCATAGCTCCAGCCTGTGTAAGGGTATTTATGATATGGGCAACAGTTGATGCTTTCTGACCTATTGCTACATAAATGCAGATCACATCTTTGCCTTTCTGGTTCATGATAGTGTCAGTTGCTATAGAAGTCTTACCTGTCTGACGATCGCCTATTATAAGCTCACGCTGTCCTCTTCCTATAGGGAACATGGTATCTATTGATAAAATACCTGTTTCCATAGGCTCATTAACAGACTGTCTGTCAATAATTCCGGGAGCCGGACGCTCAACAGGATAATATTCTGAAGTAGTGATCGGTGCCTTACCGTCAAGGGGTTCACCAAGAGCATTAACAACTCTTCCTATAAGTTCATCTCCTACAGGGACTCCGGCTTCTTTGTATGTACGAATAACCTGGCTTGACTGGGTTATGTTTTCATCAGATCCAAACAGGATACATCCGACATGATCACGTCTTATATCCTGTACCATTCCTTTGGTTCCATCTTCAAAACGAACAATTTCACCATAGAAGGCTCTGTCAAGACCTACAACCTGAGCAATTCCATCACCTACCCATGAGACTTTACCGACTTCCTTACTCTCAATTGAGAGATCGAAAATATCGACATGTCCTTTAAGCATGGATACTACGCTGCTTGATGGGTTTGTATCATTATGTCTGATGTTTTTGAGCTTATTACGAAGCTGCTCTGCTCTTCCCTTATCGCTCCAGTCATATTCATAGTTGCCGCAGCTTATAATAAAACCGCCGCCTATGGATGGATCAAGCTTAGTGGTTATAGATACATCAGCTATACCGATTCTATCGCAAAGTATTCTTTTGATATTATCTATCTGTTTCTGTGTTGGTGGTGTTCCGGCATATCTTACGACAGCAGTCGAATACTGTGAACCGGATCCGCCAAATCCACTTATATTACTCATCTAGTTTCACTCCAATTATTTATCCGCACCTTTGTCAAATGCATTCTCAATAAACGCATCATAAAGACTGCTATCGCTTTCTGCTGTGTGCGAATTAGCAGCGATTTTGGCAGCGGCATCAATAACAACATCACTAAGTTCAGCCATATACTTAGCACGCTCACGCTCAGCGTCAGCTTTAGCATGTATTCTGGCTTCGTCAATGATAGTATCTGCTTCTTTCTGAGCATTGGTTATGATCTCATTATACTGAGCATAGCCTTTTTCACGGGCTTCACTCATAACCTTATCCTTCTCAGCTTCCTGGGCTGCAAGCTTCTCTTCATATTCTCTCTTAAGATCTGCAGCTTTGATCCTGTCATCAGATGCATCCTGAATCTGTCTGTCTACATCTTTTCTTCTGGCTTCAAGTATCTTATCAACTCTTTTGAACAGAAGAATTCGAAAAGCAATTGCCAGTATCAGCAGATTTATAATATTGTAGATAACGTTCGCGTTAATGTTCAAAAGTTCCATTTTCGCGTATCCTTTCCCATCCTCTTATTCTTATGCAAAGATGATCAGAAGTGCAACGATCATACCATAAATAGCAGTTGCCTCTGCAAGAGCGCCACCCAGGATAAGAAGTGTCATGATCTTACCACTTGCCTCTGGCTGACGTGCTACTGCATCAACGGCTTTAGCAGTTGCTATACCAATACCAATACCTGCTCCTATTCCTGTAAATGCTGCAATTGCTGCTCCAAGTGCTGTTAAATCCATAATAATTTCTCCTTTCGTCATAAACCCACATAAAAAATATAAGGGCAGTAGTTAATTCTTTGAAAAAGAATTAATCTACTTCTAGCCTGTTTTTTGGGCCGTAGTTAATTCTTCAAAGAAGAATTAATCTACTTCTGATTCGTTTTACGAATCTGGAGATACTTCTTAAAAAGAATCAATCTCCTTCTGATCCGTTTTACGGATCTGTAGTTAATTCTTTGAAAAAGAATTAATCTACTCTTTATTCTGTAGCCTCTTTAATATAAAGACTTGTGAGGAATATAAATACGTATGCCTGTAATAGTCCATCAAAGAAGTCAAAATAAACAGATAAAACTGCTGGTGCTATAATAGGTGCTATCTTTTTCAAAAGCTCCATAATAATAGTTGCACCAAGTACGTTACCAAAAAGACGCATACAAAGTGATAATGGTCTTATTCCGATCTCAAGAATATTCATAGGAGTAATAATGAAAACCGGCTTTGTAAAAGATTTAAGCCAACCTCCAAACTTCCTCTTCCTGATTCCGGCCGCTTCAACAAGCGTGATACTGACAAGTGCCAGTGCTATGGTAACATTCAGATCCATGGTAGGGGGTGTTGCGCCAAATACGCCAGATAAATTGCTTGCTCCTATAAGAATAAGAGTTGCAACAAGAAAATCAGTATATTCTGATGCAGTTGGTCCAAGAAAACCACTTACAAGATTGCGTAATCCCACGACAAAGCTTTCTGTAATAGCCTGCCTTTTAGATATGTTGTAAACCTTAAGGTTCCAACTCATGATAATGCACAAAATTATCAGAACCGCCATTATCTTCCACATGGTAACAGTACTACTACTGATATTAAAAAATCCATCACCAAAAGGAATTTCTATAACGGTCTTATCTTCGCCAATGAGTTCTTCGATCAGGCCTCTGATAACTGCACCGATTCCGGAGCTTTCTGTAGCTGCTGTTTCTGTCATAAACTGCCTCCGTCCCTCTTACTAAAGAATTATAAACAAATATCGTTTATATATTCATTATTATAACTAATATACTTAAATAATATTAGTATAAAAATATTAAATAATTATATCCTGCATTTTGCTTTTCAACTATAATGACTCATTATAGTATTCACCAGAAAGCATCCTGTATTTTACTTTTTAAAATATTCTGCCATTTTAAGTATTCTGCTTTAATTATAAAAAAAGCAAATATACATTCTACAACATTTAAGTATTTTTTAAGTACTGCTTGTATCATATGATAAATGCAAGGAAAGTGCACGCTATCATGATCCTTATCATTTACAGTTATATTTATTTAACAGCATGTACAGCCCAGTACTCATTGTGATAATTGATGATCTTATCAGCATTTACGAACTTCTCATCATTTATAAAGCAGTGATCATTAACTTCATCACATACATAAGTGATTCCATCAGTATCCTCTTTATTGATTCGTTCAAGCATACTGGCAACTGTTTCATTGCCACGGCATAAATAAAAAGATAACATGTCCAAGCTCCGTTTATTATAAAACCCTTTATTTATTATTGTAAGGGGGTTTTACATTTTCTCCCATAGTGGGTACATATTGAATAATATTGTCAAATTATTTGGTGATAATTAAATTGCGTTGCCAACATTTGGCACAAATACGCAGTCAATGTAACCGTCAATTTTCACAAAATATATTCATTTAATACATTATTACTAATGTCTAAGTCCTTTTTTATATCGGGTTAAACTCGCAAACGCTTCGCTTTTTGCTCGTTATAAAATCTATTATCAACTGCAAAAGAAACTCAAATCGAAAAAAATGGCATATACTATATATGCTAGGTTTAAGTAGTTAATTTTATCGCAAATATCTGATGCTGGATAAGATTCTGTGAAATACTCTCTGGTAATATGATCTTGACTCCTGAGCTGTAATACAGAAGAAAACCATTACTTCTGTTTTACTTTTATAGAAAAAGTATATATCGGTATCATAGGAGCCGCCACCATTTTGATTAAGCGCACAAACGGCTTTTATGCCCTTTCTGTTTCCTATTTTGACTTCCTTAAGATATTTAAAATCGTATACTCCGGAATTTTGTGCAGCATATGACGCAAGTCTTTCAAGACGGTCAAGGTTCTCATATCCCCTGTAATCTCCGCGTCTTCTGGTAATACGTATTGCAGCAGGCATATACTGTCGTCTTCCATCACTACCTTTAGCATAATACATTACGCTGTCAGGTTCTTTATATTTTAGTTTGCTCCAGCTTAAAGGAATATCATACTCAACTCCAAAATCAGTATGAGTTCCAACTCTTACTGTTCTTGTTTCTACAGCCTGATCATAAGAGCCAAACTCCTTTAAAGCTTCGAGCACTTTTTCATTTTCCTGTTGTTCTTTGTCAAGGAATGCCGACTTCATCATCCCAAACAAAGCATCCATGCTATTTCTACTCAATAAACCACTCCGTTCTGTATAGAAAAATGCAGCATATTGTTAAGATATCTCTCGACTACTTCAAATACGACTACGTCCGGATCATAATTTTCAAGTGATGTATATGTATAATTATAATACATATCGGACTGTGAGCTATTAAAATGACATGCAAGATAAGGGAAAAGAAGTGCTGAGAAAGAATCTCCTATTATGTAAAGTTTTCTATTATCTGCAGTTCCTGATTCAACTGTTCCTGTAAAGCTCATTCCGTCTGAAAGAATCTCAACCTTAGCCATATGTCCGCTATAAGCTGTAGCAATAGGAGCCTGTTCCTTTAGGTTGTCTCCAAGGTTGATCATTCTTGCAAGATCATAAGTATCTGAATCAACATAAACCTGCTCTACTGTATCAAGATCAGGCATTTCAAATCCCCATACTCTTGAGATTGACTGGGCGGCAACATAAGCTCCAAAGTTATTCCAGTGTGTATCATATTTAAAATAAAGCTGTGTTTCAGGATGAGCCTCTTTATAAGCCATAATATCACTATAAGGTGAAACAATCGTAAGATCAGTATTCTCTGAAAGATACTGATATACCTGATTAAGACGGCAGTCCTGACTTACCTCTCCGCAGGCAGCAGGCATGTATTCACTATATACTCTTGACTTATTAGGAACCATAGTGATCACAAACTCTTTACCGGAAGCAGCAAGAAAATCCCTTGCTTCTATCATATTAGAAGCAATAGTTTCAAGTTCTTCCTGGCTGTAAAGATTAGATCCTTCATAGTCTGCAAGCGGATCCTCATCATTATTTTCATGTCCTGTATAAAAGAGCCATCCATTATCTCCTACTATTACATCACCAGATGAAGATGTATTGAAAATATAGTAGTCAATCTTGCTGTTAAGGCTTACAAGATAATTTTTGTAAGGAAGATTATCTTCCATATAAGCATCAAACAAGGTCGGATACTCAAAAAGCTGAGTATTTGCAAGTGTAGGAAACTCAGTCATTACACGATTTTCCTTATCTGCAGTACTACTGTCAAGATACTTGCCAATTATCGCATATAATACGACAGGTATAAGAATAAGGACAGTCAGTATAACCATATATATTCTTTGATTTAATTTTTTCATAAATTACCTCTGTAATATTAATTGTATATTTTATATTACTTTAATCATGTAGCACAGTCATAATCAGGTGCCTCTTGAGAAAATTCATCCATATAAGACTGTTTTTTCATAAACTCATACTTAAAATCTAAAGTAAATGAACGGATTATATGTATCATTGGCAAGAAGCAGTATGCAACAAAACAGAACCGCGCAAAGATATACAGCTTCAAGCAAACTATTCTTCCACTTTAAAGACAGTTTGTTAAGACCAGGAAGGTCAAAAAGCAATTTCAAAGGTCCTGCTGCAATAATACCCATAAAAAGAACTATAAGCGTTTTGGTCGTAACTATAGTACCCATGACTGCTCCGGATGATGCATAGTTAAACGGAAGTACCATCCTCTTTATAAAGGCAAGGGCAAAATGAAGGTCATCAGCTCTAAAGAATACCCAGCCAATAATTACAACTATAAGACTGTAGATAGTACCAAGTATTCTTGACTTTTCAAGGACTTTGCCGAATCCCATACGCTCTATTATAAGGAAAAATCCATGATAAAGTCCCCATATTACAAAGGTCCAGCTTGCACCATGCCAAAGTCCTGTTACAGCAAATACAATTATGAGATTTATATAAGTTCTGTGTATTCCTTTTCTGTTACCACCAAGTGGAATATAGAGATAATCCCTGAACCAGGAAGAAAGTGATATATGCCATCTTCTCCAGAATTCTTTGATAGATGAGGAAATATATGGATAATTGAAGTTTTCAAGGAATTCAAATCCAAACATTCTTCCAAGACCTATAGCCATATCTGAATATCCTGAGAAATCATAGTAAATCTCAAGCATATAGCAAACAGCAGCAAGCCAGGCCATATATCCACTTATATTGCCAAGATCCATAGCATAGATAGTATCTACAACCTGTGCAAGAATATTGGAAATAATGACCTTCTTACCAAGGCCGTATATAAAGCGCCTGAATCCTGTGGCCCTCTTTTCGAGAGTTAAATTTCTTTCAAGGATCTGCTCTTCAATATCCTTATACTTAACGATAGGGCCTGCAATAAGCTGAGGGAAGAAAGAAATATAAAGTGCAAGATTAAAAAGGTTCTTCTGAGCTTTGTACTGTCCTCTGTAAAGATCGATTATATAACTCATAGCCTGGAAGGTGAAAAAAGATATTCCGATAGGCAGTGATATATCATATCTTGGAAGACTTATAGGCAGGATACTGTCTATAGTGCCTAATATAAAGTTACAATATTTAAAGTAGCCGATTATACCGAGATTGCCTATAAGTGAAACAACAAGAATAGCCTTTTTATGTTCTATGAAGCGTTCCATAAGAAGGCCCAGCCCCCAGTTCATAAAAACTGAAGCAAGCAAAATAAGCACATATGCAGGCTCACCCCATGCATAGAATAAAAGACTGAATATAAGCAATAATATATTCTGGGCTTTAATATTGCGAACAAACAGACAAAGCATAAATACTATTGGAAAGAAAATCCATAAAAATGTAATGGATGAAAAAACCATAATGTCTCCTCCTATAGGTTTATATAAACCCAGTAAATTCTATCATATTACACATTAAAAGGGAATATTGAGCATAATCATAAACTCGTCATTCCACCTGCATCGCAGGTCAGAGCTGGAGCTTTAAATTGTCAGACAATTTAGCTACTACATCTTGTGTTTTGAGTAAATGGTCGGTACAAAACGTTTGATTATTTAGATTTTCTTATATTATTTTACAGTATATTGTAGTTTTAAAACTGAATTTACAGACAATATAACTTTTTATCCTAAGATGATTGACAATAATATCTGCATCTGTTATATTTAAATTACTTAATACAGACGGGTACAACATAAGCAAAGAAAAAGTGGCTTACGCTTCACTTGGACCTGCAATAAAAGTGTTAGATTGTATTTTCTGATTCATGAAATAGTGGCTTATGCTTCACTTGGACAGGGAATCAGGTTGATGGTAAAGAGGAAGCAGTGTGACTGTTCGATCGAATGCCGAAGGCCAGGAAAATATGATCCCCGTTCAGAGAATTAAGTTTTAACAAAAGCGACGATCCTGGATCGTCGCTTTTGTTATTAATAAATCATAGGTATTTCATTGTACATTTCTACTATCTTATGTGGCATAATCATCATATTTATAGTAAAATATATACTATAGATATCATATTTTCCAGTTTTAGGAATCTCTATATATAATATAAAGGTGGCATATACCAATGGACAACAATCAAAAAAGAAGCCCTCTTTACAAGAGCTTTGGGTATGCATTTGAAGGAATCTTTAATACTATCAAAGACGAGCGCAATATAAAGATTCATCTTGTCGTTACTGTTCTGGTCATTATATTCGGTTTTATTCTCAATATCAGTCTTAGTGAATGGTTTGTATGCATTCTTCTATTTGCTATAATCATTCCACTTGAGCTTGTTAATACAGCTATCGAAGCTGTTGTAGATATGACTAGTAAGGGCTATGATCCGCTTGCCAAGAAAGCTAAGGACGCAGCTGCAGGTGCAGTTTTGGTAGCAGCTATTCTATCCGCTGTTATTGGCGGAATAATCTTTTTTCCCAAATTATATTATTTCATTATTGAATTATTCTCTTAATATTTGTTATCAATACATCAAAATTGATGTTTTTGATATACATAAGTATCCAAAATATATATTTTTGGAACAAACACAATAAGGAGGATTCATCATGGCAGATAATACAAATCCAATCACAGACGGTCTCAAAAAGCTTCTTCTTGCAAGTGTAGGTGCTGTTGCTCTCACAGCAGAAAAGGCTGATGAGCTGGTGGGAACCCTTGTTGAAAAGGGTGAGATCACCGTAGAACAGGGCAAAGAGCTCAACAAAGAATTAAAGCGTACCTATAAGGAGCATAAAGACGGAAGCTCTGCTCCTAAGGATATGAACGATTTTGTAAGTTCATTATCTGACGATGATCTTAATAAGTTAAAAGAAGCTCTCAAAGACAAATAATCATCTATTACCTTATTATGTCACACAGGTGCTATAGATATCTTCTAAGATCTGATGACAAGAGTTTTATTTTATCGCTGTATTTGTCGGCAGCATGATGAATGGTCTAAACTGCCTTCAAATACAGCAATTATTTAGTCAAGGATGAATGGATATGGCTAAGACCAATACTACTAATACTAATACCACTACCAGATCAAACGATAATTCTTCCAGATTCAAAGAAATCCGCGAGGTCCTTAAAAAGAATCATATTACCCGCGGTGTATCCCCTGAAAAACTTCGTACGATTCTAGAAGAGCTTGGACCTACATATGTCAAGCTTGGTCAGATCATGTCTCTTCATTCAGATATCCTGCCCAAGCGCTATTGTGATGCTCTTATGGATCTGACTTCAGACGTAACTCCTATGCCTTTTAGTGAGGTTAAGGAGGTACTTGAAAAGTCCTGGATGTGCAGCATAAATGATATTCTTTCTTCTATTGAAGAAACTCCTCTTGGCTCTGCTTCTATTGCCCAGGTTCATAAGGCAGTTCTTTTAAATGGAGATGAAGTTGTTATCAAGGTTCAAAGAAAGGGTATATATGATATCATGGCTCGTGATATAGGTCTTCTTCACCGCCTTGTATCTCTTATGCCCAAGATCGGCGATCTTAAAAACATGGTCGACCTTGATATGGTCCTTGATGAGATGTGGACTGTTGCCCAGCAGGAAATGGACTTCTTGAAGGAAGCAGCCAACATTACTGAATTTGCTCATAACAACAAAGATGTTGTTTATATAGGTATTCCTGAACTATACAAAGAATATACTACTGATCGTGTTCTTGTTATGGAATATATAGATGGCATACCGATCAATGCCATTGATAAGCTAAATGAACTTGGCTACGACTGCCATGAAATAGGTCAGAAGCTTGTAAATAACTTTATCAAGCAGGTTATGGAAGATGGCTTTTTTCATGCAGATCCGCATCCCGGAAATATATGCATAAGGGATGGCAAGATCATCTGGCTTGATATGGGTATGATGGGAAGACTAACTGAACAACAAAGAAGGATCATGATACGCGGCGTAGAAAGCATTGCCCTTCGTGATATATCAATGCTTGAAAGTGCTGTTATGGATCTATGTGATGAGTTTGGTCCTGTAGACAGAGCTCAGCTATATGAAAATCTCCGCGATTTCCTTAATAAATACGGTGCTCTTTCCATGGGATCAGTAAATATTCCTGAAGCAATGCAGGATCTTATGGACATAATGAAGAGTAACTATCTTGCTCTTCCTCATGGTGTTACCATGCTTGCAAGAGGCCTTGCTCATATAGAAGGTGATCTTGTAAGTCTTGCTCCTGATATCAACATGTTCGATATCGCTGCTTCAAGAGTTGGTGAAACTTATCTTGAAGATGTGGATTTTAAAGCTGAGATCAAGACTAATCTAAAAAGACTATACAGATCCACAAGTAAGGGGATTGAACTTCCAGGTCTTGCAGCAGATGCTCTTAAAGAATACTTAAAGGGCGAATCAAGGACCAATCTTCGCCTTCAGATTTCAGGTCCTTTTGCTGAACTTGTATATACATCCGTAAGAAACCTTGTTATAGGTATGTGTATAACAGGTCTTTTGATAGGTTCTGCAATTATCTGTACTACAGATATGGAGCCTAAGTTTTTTGGAATTCCTTTTCTTGGATTTTTGGGATTTGCTATAGCATCCTTATCTGCAGCATTCCTTATACTTAGATTCATGATAATAAGATGGCTCAAAAAACATAAGATCAAGAATTAAATATATTTTTTCAGCTCATTTATAAGAATCTTAGGATCAACAGGCTTTGAAAGATGCGCATTCATTCCCGCTTCTTTTGAAGCTTTTTTGTCATCTTCAAATGCATTTGCAGATACTGCTATTATCGGTATTGTCTTAGAATCTTCCTTCTGAGATTCTCTGATCTTACTAGCAGCACTTAGTCCATCCATCACTGGCATTCTAATATCCATAAGGATTGCGTCATATGTATTAGGAGGTGAATTTACAAACTTATCAAGGCCTTCCTGTCCGTTCCAGGCTTTTTCTACGTTCGCATCTTCGCTTTCAAGTATTGCACATACTATGTCCATATTAAGTTCATTATCTTCGCAGTAAAGTACATTGATTCCTTTTAGGCTGACTTCTTCATATTTAGAATCAAGAAGCTCTTCTACTATTGAGCCGGGATTTACTTCAAATACAAAGATAAGTGTTACTATTGTTCCAAGGTTTTCTTTACTCTTTATTTCAATTCTGCCGTCCATTTTTTCTACTATGTTCTTAACAACAGAAAGGCCTATTCCTGCTCCTGCATGATCAGTCATCTCGCCCCTGTCTTCCTTGGAATGTCCGTCAAATAAAGACTCCTGGAATTCCTTGCTCATTCCAATTCCATGATCCTGAATATTAAGTGTGTATTCAACCTTATTATCTTCAAGCATTCTGCTTGTAAGGTCTATTTCCACTGTGCCGTTTGCATGTGAGAATTTGACGGCATTGGCTATAACATTAAGGACAGCCTGTTCAAGCCTGCTATAATCCAGGATTGTAGGCAGGTTTACTATTTCTTTTCTTCTTAGTACTATTCGTATATCTCTTTCCTGAGCAAATAATAGAGCAACATTTTTAATGCTTTCAAATACTTCGCCGGGATCCACGGTCTTAAGATCAAGCTCGTATTCTACTTTGCCCAAAGTGCTCATTACGAGGATATCATTTATAAGAAGTTCAAGATAGCTGGCACTATCTTCTATTTTGTGCAGATAATCCTGGTTATCTATAACGGATTCGCCATTTTTGATAACGCTTCTTGTAAGTCCAAGTATCCCATTTAACGGAGTCCTCATGTCGTGACTCATATCATCAAAAAACTTTTTCTTAGCTGCCGCAGCTTTTTTCTCTCCATCGAGGGCTATGGTAAGCTGTTTATTAAGATTTTCAACGTGTTTTCTGTTTCTTTTGCCAACATATATAAAATTAAGGAGGAAAAAAATGATAACGCCGGCTATAACTATCATGAATCCGTATACCGGATTATCATAGATAAAGGCTTTAAAGGAATTATTCCTGTAATTGTCCGGATCATAGGCGCTGATGATCTCTGCGCTATCAATCGTTGAAAACGATTCACAGGCTTTATTGAATATACCTATGAGATAATTACCACAATCACTGTTTACAGCAAAGCAATAATCAATATTCCTGTAGGATATTTCATCTGCTATAAGGGCATTAGTCTCTTCCTGCTTCACCATAACTCCGGCAACTTCAGTGGGCATAAGTGTGCATGCGCCAGTATTATTAACTATATAGTCTTTGGTTGCATCAATAGATTCCAGTAATAATACGTTTTCAGTTCCGCTTAAATACTCCAGAATGGTGTTTTTAAAAATACCGTCGCCTTCTCTTTTAATTACTGTATCAAATTCGTTATAATTTTTCTGATGAACATTAGTTAAAGAGGTATTGAAATAGGTGTTACATTCATAATAGCCTTCTTTTTCAGATCTGCTAAAATCCGATGCGTAATCTATTATTATGTCGGCTTTCCTGTCATTAATTGCATGAATATAATTTTCCCTTGTGTCAACGATGTAAAACTCATAAGAAAGGCCAATACTATCAAGTATAGCTTTGGCCATATCAACAAGAATACCTGTGGGATTCCCATTTTCATCAAGGTAGGATAATGGACAGTTGTCGGGATTAGCAAGAAGAACAAATTTTCTTTCATTAGTAATTATTGATTTAAGATACAAGTTTTCAGTTGATGTAAAGTTGATATTCCTTACACCATTCCCCTGATAATATTTGAAATTCAGGGACTCCTTAAAACCCGAATCCACAGTTTCAATCTGAGAAAGAGCCTGATTAAGCGTATTCATCAGATCCTGATTGCCAAGTCCTGTAGCAAAAAAGAGGTAACTTGGATTAAACTGGGCAAGAATTGATACATCTGAAAAATTGTGAGAGCTACCACTTACAAATGCGTCTATCTCACCATTATTAAGAGCTTCAACCATTTCTTCATCCGTATCATAATAATTTGCTTTATAGGTAAAATAATTAGAATTTGCAAAATCCTTGATGTTGGAAACATAATTAGTTCCTCTGACTAGGCCAATTTTGATGCCGTTCCATTTGGAATAACTTCCTGCAGAATAGGTAGCATCATCTTTTTTGACATATATAGTTGTATATTCCATTTCAATTGGAACATTACTGTAAATGAGATTTTTAGCCCTTTCTTCTGTCCAGGTAATTCCGCCTATAAGATCAATTTCTCCATCTACAGTCATCTGATAGAGATCATCAAAGTTTATCTTCTCATCATCGCCAATATAGTCATACTCCCATCCTGTATAGGAACGGATCTTTTGTAGATAATCATAGCAATATCCAGAATATATATCAGGCTCTTCAAACATCATAAAGCCGTCAATGATGTAATATCCGACTTTTACAACCCTTGTACTGTTCCTTTCTTTATTATTGGTAAGGTCTGTAGACTCTTCTTCTCCTATAAAGATATTAGTTCTACCGGAAGCTTCAGAATTATCGCTTACATCTTCAGTAGCTGCATATGAATAAAAAGATTTACAAAAAGGCGCAATTACCAATGCAGTTATGAACATAACTGCCAGACAATAAATTATGGAGTTATACAGCTTAGATCCTCGTAATTTATTATTTGCTTTCATATAGTCTTTTAAATATAATATCCAAACTGATCCAAAACTCCTGCTAAAAAATGTGTTATGAGCTATGCATAAATTGCTTATCAAGTAAGCCTATATCAAAACAGCATAATTCATATTAATATATCGGAAAAAACAGAGAAATCATAACATTAGAATAATCGAAATACACGGCAAGAGAAGTAATAACAATAGGATAATCGAAACGTATGGCAAGAGAAGTAATAACAATAGGATAATCGAAAAGTACGGCAAGAGAAAGATAATAAAAAACCGCCTGCATCAAGCAGACGGTAAAAGATTTAAGTACAGTGCAACTGGCTGCCATTTTAAAGGCCCTATAGCTTTGCGTCATAAGCTTTCGCTTATTTTGCTAAGATTATCTCGTGGATTCAACGTAGTAAAATATAACAGATTATTTTTGAAAATGCAAGGGCTAATTTTTAAAAACGTGAAATTTACGCACTTTTTTTATTGTGAATTTTTTACAAAAATTAAAAGCCTTATTTTATTGGTTTCCGAGTATTCCCATAAAATAAGGCTTTTCTTATATTTAATTACTTAGTCTTCTGTTCCAAAATATATGCAGTCTCGTCCTGCTTTTTTGGCATGATAAAGCGCTTTATCAACCTTTTTGTAAAGATCGAGCACATCATCTGTAAGTGACATTCTGGCAATTCCTATAGATACAGTAAGTGAAGGAACCGGGTCATAATTTTCTTTGGAAATATCACTTCTTATACTTTCGGCAAGATCAAAGGCCATTGTTCTTGTGATATGGCGGGCTACTATCATAAATTCCTCACCGCCCCATCTGCCTGATATGCAGTCATCATTCATATGATCATTAAGAATAGCTGCAACTTTCCTAAGAACCATATCTCCAATATCATGGCCATAATTATCATTAACCTGCTTGAAGTAATCAATATCCAGTAGAAATACAATTATAGGTTCCTGATTTTTCTTACTTTCAAGCATGAAATCTTCCATGACTTCTTCTATTCTGCGCCTGTTATACATCCTGGTAAGCTCATCGGTCAGAGCTTTTTTGGCAAGAGCATGGTTTAGTTTTTCAAGCTCACCTGTTGTAGCCTGAATGAAACTTACAAGACGCTCAACCATGGATATCTCACCACTCATCTTCTTTTCCATAAGTCTTGGGAGTGCCATGGTAGGAAGACCTACAGGTGCATTCTCTCTCATTCCTATAGCTATAAGAGTAGCATTATGAATATATACTTTTTTGCCAATTCTGACGTATTCACCAAAGGTGTAAAAGCCGGATGTATGAGCAACCTTGTCAAATGGAAGAATCTCACTATTAATGTCATCTCCCCAGAAGCTCATTCTGGTCATACATGAATATATCCAGATTGCCTGAGGCTGAAAGAGTCTTATCTTGTCCTGTGCCTCGTATACAGCATCAAGAATAGCTACAGGGTCTCCATAACCAAGCCTTACAATATCACCATTTCTTAGTTCTCCACCAAGAAGTAGGGTTCCTTCCTTAGAACACTTCAAGGATATTCTTGCTACATCAATGCCGTACTCTTTATGCATAAGTGGAAATTCAAGGGCATTTCCAGAAAAAGATTCATCATTCTGAATCTTTAAATACTTCTTGTATACATTAAAAGCCGGTTCACCATCAAGTTCAAATAGCTTATCAGATTCAGCTTTTGTAACTGTCATGGAATGACCAAGCTCTTTCCAGCCAAGTGCATAAGCTGTACTTATGTGAAAATCCTTGCCGCTGTATATAACGCAAAGGATACCATACATCGATATACCTTCTTCATTGAATACAAAAGTATCGCTGGTATCTTCGTATTTACCGGCAGCAGCGCCAAATATGGCTACGGATTCATCACACTGCTCAAGAGCATCAAAAAACTTCTGCACATGAAGCCCTGAATGAGTTGCCTGAATTACTTCTACTGCTTTTACAAAAGGCGTAGAGTCAGTTTTTTCCTTCATCAGGATTCCATTATCATATTCGCTCTTATCGCGACAGTCATATATAATTGTTTCAATTCTGGTTTTTTCAAAAAAAGAAATTGATAGCTGGATAGACCTTTTTGTAAGCTGTCCATTCCTTATCTCACCACAGGAGCTTGAACCTGCAACCTTTACTCCCGGAAACAGTTCTTTGAGATATGATACCATTTCCATTGATTTATCCAGTTGTGGTAAACCATAGTAAATATGAGCAAGTATCTGATAATCCGGGTGTGCTTGAGCAAATTTCACTGCTTCTGAAAAGGTATTTTCTTCTCTTGTGCTATTTGTTATTTCATATAGAAACTGCTTCATGTCTTACCCCTGGTCCAACTGATAATAATAAATCCAAGCTTATTCAAATATTGGAAAAATATGATCAAAATATATGGTATTAACTTAATCTTCTGTATAATCTATGTCTTCTATATTATTGCCTGTCATGCGGATAGCTTCAATTATCTCGTCAACGCTAAGTCCACTCTCGTTTGCGAGCTCATCAACTGTGACACTTCTACGAAGCTCTTTGGCAAGTTCTTTAGCCTTATCTGCAACTTTCTGAACATGCTTAACTGCCTTCTGGCCTCTTGCATCCTCATCAAGACTGTCTGATATGAGTTCTTCCATGGCATCCATTATCATTTTTGTAAGGAAGCTTTCAGCTTCTTCAGGCTTTTCTATAGCTCCGAGCATGGTAACACCTGACGTAAGTACAAGATTACCTTCTCCTATAAGATCTTCAATATATACGCCCTGATCTACATACATCTTGGCAATATCAGGTACTGAAGGAAGATAGATCTCTATAAGACGGTTCTGAGCTGACTTATCTCCTGACATGGCAGAAATAGTGATACCTATTTTCTCACTATCTGATACTTCAGGAAGTTCTGAGAGTGACTCTTCGTAGTCTTTAAGATAATTATGCTCTTCATCTGAAAGAAAATCTTCAGGATCAGCTGGTGTGCCGATTCCTATTCCATGCTTTTTAAGATAGTCATATACAAGTGTAAGCTGATCATCTGAAAG
>NZ_JAILQF010000027.1 GCF_024699075.1 Butyrivibrio sp. | reverse complement strand
TAACATTTTCCTGTTTTTTCTAAATGCCATGCTTTGCTTCCATGCAGCATGCCTCCATGTAAAACTCGCAGGACGATTCGAAAGTCTTGATAGTCAATATTCACTATGGTGCTTCGCACCTACAACAAAAAGGAATGAACTTCCGAGCTTGCTCGGAGATTCATTCCTTTTCGTTGTAATATGCTCGCAAAGCGAGCTAGTGAATATTGACATTACTAAAAATATAATCGTCCTGCTCAGACATACATTCCGGCATGCTGGAAGCAAAGCTTATGGCATTAAGTAAAAACAAGGAAAATATTAAATTCCTCCCCTGGCGGTATGTGGCCAGGTCCTTAGCACAGGAGCGAGTTTGGCAGCGCGGCATATGTTTTTGGAAAAAGCCCCATTGTCCGATTGTTTTGAGGTGTGAAGAACGAAGGGGACTGATCACTGCTGGCGGAAGGAGCGGGTTTTGAGGGCAAAAAATCCCGCAGCGCGGCACGTGTACGCGGTGCGGGGATGTTATTATTTGGTGGGAAGGCCTGAAATGAAGTGTTTGAGTCTGTCCAGAGCTTTTTTGAGGTCTTCCAGAGAGTATGCGTAGGATATTCTTATGAAGCCTTCGCCGCAGTCTCCAAAGGCTGTTCCTGGGACTACTGCAAGCCTTTCCTGTTCCAGGAGCTTCATGGCAAAATCATCTGATGAAAGACCAAACTTTTTGATATTTGGGAATACATAGAATGCGCCGTATGGTTCGAAGCATTTTATACCAATTTTATCAAATTCATGAAGAAGGTATTTACGTCTTCTGTCATATTCTTTTCGCATAATGGCAACATCTTCATCACCGTTTCTGAGTGCTTCTACACCTGCGTACTGGCTGGTTGTAGGTGCGCACATTATAGCGAACTGATGAATCTTGATCATCTGCTTTATGATATTCTCCGGTCCGCAGGCATATCCAAGTCTCCAGCCTGTCATTGCATAAGCCTTGGAGAAGCCATTTATGTATATTGTTCTTTCTGCCATACCGGGAATTGATATGATAGATACATGTTTTCCCTTATAGGTAAGTTCAGAATATATCTCATCTGATATTACATACAGATCATGTTCTATGATGATCTTTGCAATTGCTTCAAGATCACTCTTTTCCATGATCGCACCTGTCGGGTTATTAGGGAATGGAAGCACTAATATCTTGGTCTTATCTGTAATGCTCTCTTCAAGCTCTTTGGCTGTAAGTCTGAACTCATTTTCTTCTTTAAGATTGATTATGACAGGAACTGCATCTGCAAGGATAGCACAAGGTTCATAAGATACATAGGACGGCTGCGGGATAAGTACTTCATCCCCGGGATTGACCATTGCTCTCATTGCAAGGTCTATTGCTTCAGAGCCTCCGACAGTTATAAACACCTGGCTTGCCTGATCATAGGTTATGCCCTGCGTTCTTTGAACATAATTACTTACTTCCTGCTTAAGGTCTTTAAGACCTGAGTTTGATGTATAAAAGGTTCTTCCCTTTTCAAGTGAATATATACCCTCATCACGTATATGCCAGGGCGTATCAAAATCAGGTTCACCAACACCAAGTGATATTACATCATCCATATCCTGGACTATATCAAAAAATTTTCTGATGCCTGAAGGCTTTATATCTATAACTTTATTAGATAAAGGATTTCTCATTATGGATTTACTCTATTCCTTCCTTTTAATCTTTAGATCATGATCACGGTGATACCTTTTCTCTTGTATCTTCGTACTTGGCTGTAAGTATAGTTCCATGATCTTTGTACTTCTTCAAGATGAAGTGTGTGGCAGTACTCTGAACTGTGTCAAGTACGGCAAGCTTTGTGTTAACAAATTCTGCAACTTCAAGAAGTGTCTTGCCTTCTACGATTACCATAAGGTCAAAAGAGCCGCTCATAAGATAGAGACTTGATACCTGAGGGAACTTATAGATACGCTCTGAAATAGAATCAAAACCCATTCCTCTTGTAGGTGTAACCTTAACTTCAATAAGAGCCATGACCTTCTCAATAGAAGTTTTGGACCAGTCTATCATTGTATGATAAGCGCAGATTATACCCGCATCTTCCATAGCCTTTACTTCATTCGCGACATCTATCTCCGAAGCGCCAAGCGCCGCCGAAAGCTCATCAATGCCGATTCGGCTGTTCTTTTCAATGACTGATAAAATTTCTTCTCTGAGAGCCATGTTTGTCCTTTCTGCCGCTTAATGCGGCCATAACACAAACGTTATGATTTTTATAATATATTTTTATTGTATAGTAACAGAGTTTGCATAAATATTCCATGCTCTTGCATAAGCAAATAATGCTAAGGCATACATGACAAAATTAATCTGTTTATGATTATTAATTTCGCATCTGATATTATACAGGGCTGTTTTTTATCTACTTTATAATAAGGTACCATATCCCTGATATTTATTCGCCTAGTGTGTTGACTCGTTCATCTTTAATCAAATTACGAAGGATATGGATTTATATACAAGGATATAAAATCGAAGGCAATGTAATCATTGTCGAGATTTTATGACGAAGTAGATAAATTCATAGACAAGTAATTTGGTTAA
>NZ_JAILQF010000019.1 GCF_024699075.1 Butyrivibrio sp. | reverse complement strand
TATTTAAAGAAGGCGGAGCTTTATTTTTCGAAAAAGAAATGGTAGGAGCAATAATATCTTTTGGCGGAATATATCTTGCTTTCAAAATTTTTCTTAAAAAATTATGCAAAACATCTATTAAAACCTTCATTCATGGAGCTGGTAGAAAAGCTGATTATAAGGCAATGTTAGTTCCTTCTATACTATTTGTAATAGGACTTGTTATAAGTGAATTGATTACAGCAGGAACAATTTCATTCAATACACTTCCTTTATATCAGCTTATTTTTAACTTTTTCTTTGTACTTCTTTTATTATGGATACAGACCAATACAGAGGAATTTCTGTTCCGCGGATTATTCCTTCGTGCCCCTTTTGGTAATGAAGTTCCAAAGCCTTTAAAGGCAATGGGATTTGCGGTTCTTAGTTCAGTTTTGTTTATGGTATTACACATGTCCAATCCTGAGATGTTATCACAGACATCTACAATCGAAATGGTTGCATGTGCAGCCAACTATTTCTTTGCCGGATTTTTCATGTTCCTTGCTAACCTCTTTGTAGGAGGAATGGAAGGCGGCATAGTACTTCACTATCTCAATAATTTATACTGCTTTGTCATTATAAGCCAGGCAGTCACAGTTGTTCCTACACCAACTTTCCTGGTTAAGAGCGGCAACGCTACAGGAGTTCAGTCACTTTTAAGCGTACTTTTGATTTATGCACTTCCTTTGATCTATCTTTATAGACAGTATAAGAAAAAAGAAGCTACTGCTTAAGCAAAATCTTATTCTGGACGTTTTCTTGGATTTATCTTTATAAGTAGTATAAGAAAAAAATAACTGCTTAAGCAAAAGCTTATTCTGGAAGTTTTCTTAGATCTGTCTTTATAAGTAGTATAAGAAAAAAGCTACTGCTTAAACACTACCTTATTTCGGCCGCTTTCTTTGGCTTCGTATAAGGCATCATCTATTTTTTTGAATACTTCTTTATGACTTTCTGAGGTGTCATCTACTATGGTGACACCCAGACTGATCGTGATTTTGGGAACAGGAGTGAATTTCGTTGATTCAATCTTGTTCCTTATTCTTTCGGCTATTGACAGGGCCTGTTCTTTACGAATATTCTCAATAATACATACAAATTCTTCGCCGCCCCAACGGCAGAATACAGCATTACCAGGAAGAACCTGATTTACACTGGCAACAAGCTTTTTAAGGACCGTATCACCTACATCATGTCCATAAGTGTCATTGACTCTCTTAAAGTGATCTACATCGATCAGGAAAAGACCTGCGGAGAAATCTTTATTTTTTTTGTCAAAAACATCATTAAAATAAAAATTGAATGAAGCTCTGTTGTAGATACCTGTTAGCTCGTCGTGGCTAGCATACTGATACAGCTGCAGAACGTTCTGGCGAAGGTCATCAGTTGTCTTCTCGAGAAGATTGATCATGCGCTCCATAAGAGGAATTACGGTATCATACTGCTCGGTTATCTCATCGTCTACATAAGGCTTTATTCCTGTCTGTACAGCTTCGCCCTCCCTAAAGCCGATGGCAATAAGGGAACCGTTTAAAAGACCTGCACCTTTCCTGCTATAGAGGAATTCTCCATAGCCGCCTGTGAATGTGCAGTTCGGGCAGACATTCTTGTAATAAAGGAATTCTCTGTCGGCAAGGAGATCGCCCATAAAATTTCTTCTGGTTACGCAGGAGAAGATAAGAATAGCTTCAGGTGCAAAATCTATAAGCTCGTTGGCACCTGCAAGTGATTCAGAAAGAAGATATCTCTTTCTGGCATAGGCAAAGCTTGCGCTTGTGCCTTCCGGAACAGGCATGGTGTATTTGACAGCACCATTAGAGCAGAAAAGAGCAACCCTTCCGACAAGCTTGTTGTTTTGCTCAAAAAGGATTGGGAAGGCTGCGGCGTTGTCGTAGAAATACTTGTTTTCGGTGATTCCAAGATATTCTTTGTATGCATCAATAGCAGGTTTTCCATCAATTTCTTCTACAAATCCATCTTTTGAGCTTTTGGTAATGACGAATTCCTTGCCAAGTGATCGCCATCCAAGACTGTGCTTGGCTTCTACATGAAGATCATCGCCGCAGAAGGCAACGGCTACTATTCCCCTGTTATATATTTTCTGGTCGAAATAGACCATAGAACGATCTTCGATGAGATCGCTTGTTCCAGCCATAGCGCCAAAAAGCGGCACATCTGGGAATGTTTCCAGAATCGTATTTGCAAAATCGTCAGAAAAAAGAGTTGTATCAGAGGACATTAAAAGAATGCCCTTAATATCAGTGCGTCCTTTAAGTCGCCTTACGAAATCCTGTCCGCATTCAAGAGGAGTCTTATTGTGACAATCATAGCCATTGGCTATAACTGTGCTGTTATCGAATAGAAGAAGAGAACAGATTCCCTTTCCGTTATAATTTATAGTAACTTCGTTAATGCCATCAACGATCGCACCTTGAGATGTCATGCCATAAATGATCATGTCAGGGAACCACTTTGAAGCTTGACTATAGCCGTATTCGATAATCTCCTGTGTGCCGGAAGATTCTATTACCTGAAGAACAGAAGTGGCATTTTGGTTTTCATCAAGCCTTTTCTGGATCATTCTTGCAACATCTTCCATTGAATTGTCATCGTTGATGATGAATGTATATTGCTTCATAGGACCAGGTTCCTTTCAGGCACTAGGGCCGTTTACAACACAAAAGGGCGCAGAAATACAAGGTATCATATATGGTTTATCGGTTAAAATAGGATGAGGCATTAGGAGAATGGCTATTTGGAACTGCTTTATATAAGATATGTGCAAGGAAGTGGTGAGGGATAGTCTTTTAAACTACTAGCTATATGTAGGAAAGAGATGATGGATGTTTCTTAATTACTAGATGTATGTAGGGAAGAGATGATGGATATACTTAAACTACTACTTATATAGTGGACATAATGTTTTGAGTTGTGCCCTATCAAAAATGATGGTTGTACCATGGAGTAGACATGGTTATAGCGGCAGGGACGCAAGTTTTTCCCACGAAAATGCTGAAAACAAGCCATTTCGTGGGAAAATTAGGCCAGATATCAAGATTTTAGAGATTGCCATCCCACGAAAATGCTGAAAACAGGCTGTTTCGTGGGAAAAATAAGGTCAAATATCAAGATTTTAGAGATTGCCATCCCACGAAAATGCTGAAAACAAGCTGTTTCGTGGGAAAAATAAGGTCAGATATCAAGATTTTAGAGATTGCTATCCCACGAAAACGCTGAAAACAAGCCATTTCGTGGGAAAAATTAAGTAATGTCCATATAATGGTGTAAATTAAAAAATTAATATTAAAAGAGCCAAAGGCTCACCTTTAGGTATAATTAAATCACCACAATCAAATTAACCGGAGGTAGAACACAATGGCTCAACTCAATATTACTTTAAATCAGGATGAAATACTACAATTACTTTCTTCAAATCGTGATGATGCATTTAAAAAGCTTCTACAGGATAGCCTGAACAGCATCCTGCAGGCTGAATCAACAGAACAACTCAAGGCATAGAAACTTCAGAATACTCAGATGTTTTCGGAAGCTTATTTAATTGTTTACAAGATCCGATAATAATATAAGCAAAGTAATTGTGTGTTCACAGGAAGTAAATACGTGCTTCTGTGATCATCTTTCAAGAAATAATCATTTTTTTGAATCAAAAATTCAAAAATATAGTAGTAGAGCCAATTGAGTTCACCTTTGGTGCTGGTTCTATTACCAACCGATTCACTTAATCACGAAGTCCGCAGCTAGTGAGGATTTCTGTAAAGATACGTTCGAGAAGTTATACCTTATTAAGAGGATTTGTATGAAAATTGCATCAGCATCAAACTATAATGCAGGAATTACTGATACCAAGGCTATGAAAAATGGATCTTCAGCTTCTGGTGAAGACATTTCTTTTATGGAGCAGATAGGCTCTTTTAAATCTCAGCTGTACAAGAAGGTTATGAATAATGACACTGAAGTCAAGATTACAATTGGTAATCAGGAATTCAGTGAAAAGGAATGGGACGATCTCATGGAGAGAGTCGACAAGAATATTGAAGAAGCTAAAGAAGCTCTTGAGGATAAGAAAGAGAAGATTTTAGAAGAAGCCAAAGAAGCTCATGAGGATAAGAAGGAGTAAATCTTAGAAGAAGCCAAAGAAGCTCTTGAGGTTAAGAAAGAGAAGATTTTAGAAGAAGCTAAGGAAGATAAAGAAGATATGAAGTCCAAGTAAAATAATGAAATCCTAGGAAAAATAAGTCCAAGGAAACAATGAAGTCCTAGAAAGATAATGAAATCCAAGGAAGAAAAATAAGTTCAAGGAAACAATGAAATCCAAGGAAGATAAATAAATCCAAGGAAGATAAATAAGTCCAAGGAAAAAATGAAATCTAAGGAAAATAAAGAAGCCAAGAAGACTGAGATGATTTAAACTCAAATGAGAATAGGACTTTTGGCTTATTCTATTCGTTTGTATAATTTATAAATCTTATACTTCTTTTCAAAATAAGCAGCTGTTTGATCGACAAGTTCGTATCCAAAGTCATCGAAACATATAATATAGGGCGTATAGTTGTCTGTATATGTTTCGATGTAATTTTTATTGTTTTGGTATACTTCTTCGTATTCAGTGGTATCGCACAGATATTTCGTAGTGATGATGTAATCAACTCTTTTGTCGTTGATCATATCATTTTGTTCATCTTGGAGAAAAGATGTCTTGAGATTAGTCTGAATGAAAGCACGTTCTACAGGCAAGGTGTTGCAGGAATGATAGAAGCCTTCGTCAAGCGAGTTATATACAAGAAGGCTGTAGTCATTTGAGCCATCCTGCCTTATGTCTTCTGCGAGTATATACTGCGGAGTATCTTCGATGTCTTTAAACATCATATATTTGTTGTCTGTAAATACGTAGCACAAAAAAACCGCAAATAGCACCATTGCAGCATTAGCTATTAAAGGCTTGTAATAAGGTATCTTTTTAAGCAGCTCCACTATAAAGCAAAGCCCGGGAGCACAAAAGCAGTAGAGCGGGATACCGTAATATTTTAGCGGCATTGCAACGAAGAATTCTATGTAAAAAAATGCCGCAAATGAAAGCACGTAGCAGATAAATAGCAGGTATTTTTTCTTGATAAAAAGCCATATAAGACTAAGCCCTATTAGCAGAATAGGGAGTATATTTCTTTTTCTAAAGAATACTTTTATATAGAAAAGGTATATATCCAGAACGCTTGAAAACTGTTTGGAAAAATCCTCGTTGACATAATTGTGTATGTTGTTATAAAAATATGCGTTAAAAAAGTCAAAAAGTGCACCATTAAGCGCGAAATATACAAGGACCAGGATGGTTATTACAAGGCAGCCCAGAATGAAATATAGGGCCCTATTCATAAGAAGTCCCAGGCTTTTATTCTTATAGGCATCGACCATCATGATGATAATGATTGGAATGAAAATTGCGCATAATGTGAATTTGCTAAAAAATATTATGCCAGCACACAGGCCGAAGATGAGCATTTCCAGCTTTCCCGGTATGGACCTTGTCTGAATCTGCTTGCTTATGACATAGATACCGTAGGCAAAAGCCGGAAGGAGAAGTTCTTCGGCACTTCCTCCATGGCACATAGCTGCAGATGAGTAGACAGCCACAGCCAGAATAAAGGCAATTACACCTGAATATCTGTCACATTCAAGATAGAGGCTGACTATTTTTACAGATATATATAGGAAAAGAAATGCGGCTACAATTTCTATAATGTAGACACCGAAATAGGAATTAGTTGTGATGAGGCAAGCCAGTGAATAAATGGCGAATATTATAATGCCTTTCTGATCATAGAGATCCCTGTAAGGCACAAGTCCCTTGAGGATTCCCTTACCGATTATAAAGTAGCAGTTAGTATCGCCCCAGTCATTTAAAGGATATAAAAATGAAGATTTTGAGCATACGGTTATAGCTACTATAGCTGCTAGTAAGCAGTAAAGTGCAGTAGAGTTTA
>NZ_JAILQF010000016.1 GCF_024699075.1 Butyrivibrio sp. | reverse complement strand
CAGGAGGATCTATCATGAGTTTTAAGTATGACAAGCTATTCAGAAACCCAAACTACCGCAAAAATCTCGCATCTTCTATCGTCAATCGTTTCGGTGACTCTGTAGATGCTATCGCATCATCATGGATAGTATATGAACTTACCGGTCAGGCTTACTGGTCTGCTATCATATATGCCATCAACCGTCTCCCCACTATCTTCGTAACTCCCCTTGTGGGACCATGGGTTGAGAATCACAGTAAGAAAAAGATCATGGTTGTTACCGATCTTATCCGCGCAATATGCGTAGGTATCATGGCAACAGGTCTATTGATGGGGTTTCTTAGTGCTCCACTTATTGCAGTTCTAAACCTCATCATCTCTACTGTAGAAGCCTTCCGCGGACCTGCTTCATCAGCCTTTTTCCCTATGATCGTAGACAAAGACTCCTACAACGAAGCAATATCGCTTAACAGCTCTGTATCTTCTATTACCGAACTTGTAGGTACAGGTCTTGCAGCTGCCATCATCGCTCTTATAGGCAGCTCAGGGGCTATATATCTTGATATGGCAACCTTTATTATCTCTGCACTTCTTATATCATGGATGAAGGTACCTGCAGAAACACTTAATACCAAGGCATTAGCCAGTGCTTCTGCCTATCTTAAGGAATTAAAGGATGGTTTTGTTTACTGCAAAGGCAAGAAAATCCTTGTAGTGTTTGCCTACGTTGCAATGTTTTTAAATGGTATACTTGTTCCTATTAATTCTCTTCAGACACCCCTGGCCACTGAAGTACTTAAAGGAGGACCCGAGCTTTTATCTATCTTCGGTCTGGCTGTTACAATATCAATGCTTTTGGGCTCACTATTTTTCCCGGTACTTAGAAAGTTTTTGAATGGTAAGAAGACCATAATAATGATGATAACTCTTATCATAATCTTCTATCTTGGTCTTGTAGGCGCATCGCCACTGTATGAGACAAGGTACGGAGCTGCTATCACACTTATGCTTCTGTCAACAGCACTTGGTTTTGGTATATCTCTTGGCAACATGTATATAAATGTTGAGATGTTCAATGTCATAGACAAGTCTTACCTTGCAAGAGTTTCCGGAATAGGAAGTGCAATTTCAGCCGGAATTACACCTGTATCTGCCTTTATCATAAGTATCGTGGTAAAATATACATCAACAAAGGTAATAATGATCATGGCAGGTATCATAGCTTTCCTGTTCGGCATATATATGCTCACATCAGGTACTAAAGCTATTATTGAAGCTGAAAGAGAACATACAGAAGCTTCTGCTATGGCTGATGCACAAAGAAGTACTGATGAGGTTACAGCTTAAGGCTGCCTGAAATACACAATGGAGATTTTTATGAACATTTATTCTTGTAAAATACATTATGTCTACGAATGTCTGTCCCTTTTAAATGTATTGGCAGAGCCGGCCCCTTATTTTAAGCCACATATGGACAAAAGTGCTGCAGATTATGACATAATCCCAGGTCCAAGGGAAGAAAAGTTTGTAAAACTACTCCAGCGTATAGAAGACGATGCAAGAGAAGAATTTGCAGATGATATTGACGATATCAAAAGCTACTATGCCCTTGAGGATAAGATCAGCTATTCCTTTGCAAGTATGCTCCTACTCCACGATAGCGTATGCCCTGCCATAAATGATATCCCCGAGAACATATCTATTAAAGCATATCAAAAGTCTATTAAAGATATATCTGACGAAAGTTACAATAAGCATTTCTATCAGCTAATAAGAAGAGCCGGCAAAAATACTTCCGACAATGACGATGTAGACTCTGCCGACCTCCTTGATATCATTAATGCCATCTATGAGATGGATATAGCTGACAGTGACAAATTAAAACTTCAGCAGCTATATATACACCGCAGCGAGCATATACCAAAGCTCTTTAATTATTTAAACCGCGCTGCCGCAGTTCTTAAAAAGCACGAAAAAAAGCTGGAAGAATTCGGCAAGGAAACTATCGCTTATACACAAAAAGAGGCCAAAGATGAGCCATTTTTAGACTTTTTTATGAAAAAAATGGGATACTCATCTTACGGTTTTAGCTCTTCAAATGATTGCTATATTACCATCTCATATCTAAACTGCATGAAGGTCAGTCTGAGTCTTAAAGGAGACGATCTAAAAACAGCAAGGCCCCTATCCCAGATAGGAGCTATCTACAGTGACAATCTTACATATGACAAGATCATGATCAGGAGAAAGAGTATAACGCAGGATAAGGCTCTTACGATCTTAAAGCTTCTGGCTGATAAGAGTAAATTAGAAATCCTGCAGCTGACCAAGGATGAGGCATATTATGGAGCACAGCTTGCCAATAAGATAGGGCTGACCACTGCTACTATCTCTCACCATACATCATCTTTATTTGAACAAAATCTATTACAGATTGAGAAAGTTGACTCCAAGATCTTCTATAAACAGAATCAGGAGACAGTCAGATCCTTGATCAAGTATCTTGAGGATACACTTTTAAAATAAGCAAAAGAGATACATTTTTTTGATCTTTATACTTAATACAATGTATAGTAAATATCACCTTCCCTCAAAAACGGATAGACCTTTTGGCCTATCCGTTTTTGGTTTGAAGTATTTTTTGCAATTTTCGGAAACAGCTAACTAAATTATTTTAGCATATGTCAAATAATAATAGCAGCTAATGATTTCTGACGATTTACAATAACACATGAACATAGTATCATACTTATCATATCTTGTTCCTATCTGGTCAAGTTTTGCTCTATTTTAAGCATAACAGTCATTCCAAATACAAACTATTTATCATATAACTTTTCACCTATCAAGCATACTTAATACTTGCTCTATTTTTTTCACAAATTGCTAAATTTTTAGGAAATTTTAAAATATTTTAGTTTTCCTATTGTAATTTTATTCACAATGTTATATTATCGTGTTCGTGTTAATTTTTTAACACGAAAAAAGTATGGTAAATAACTTTTTACAGCAACTGTTTACCGGTATTCACAAGTTATAAAAGGAGAAGAAATGGAAGAAGTTAAGACAACTGTCTGTGAAGAAAAAGGACCTATCACAGACGAGCTACTCACCAAGATGAACGCCTACTGGCGTGCAGCCAATTATCTTTCAGCCGGCCAGCTTTACTTATTAGAGAATCCTCTTCTTAAGAAGCCACTTACAATGGACATGATCAAGAAGAAGATTGTTGGTCACTGGGGAACTGTACCTGGACAGAACTTTGTTTATGTTCACCTTAACCGTGCAATCAAGAGATATGACCTTGATATGATCTTATTATCAGGTCCCGGACACGGCGGAAACTTCTATGTTGCCAATACATATCTTGAAGGATCTTACAGTGAGATCTACCCTAACATCAGTGAAGATGAAGAGGGTATGCAGAAGCTCTTCAAGCAGTTCTCTTTCCCGGGCGGTGTTCCTAGCCACTGTGCTCCAGAAACTCCCGGTTCTATAAATGAAGGTGGTGAGCTTGGTTACTCTATCGCACACGCTTTTGGTGCTGTATTTGATAACCCTGATCTTATCGCTGCTGTTACTGTTGGTGATGGTGAGGCTGAAAC
>NZ_JAILQF010000469.1 GCF_024699075.1 Butyrivibrio sp. | reverse complement strand
ATTCATATAGCTGAGGTGTACTTGCCATAAACTTATACTCAGGATATCTGTCCATAAGATTAAGTACATTGGTCCAGCTTCTTATAACTTTCTCCCTGGTCTGGCGAAGAGGCCACTTCCAGGCAACATCTATATGGGTATGGCCTACGCTTTTAACAGTTGCCTTGTGTATATTTTTACCATATAAATTATCTAAAAGATATTTAGAAATATCTTCAGGTTTAAGACTTATCGCTCTTTCAAGCGTTTCAAGAAGGATTGTCTGATTTTGATCATCTTCAGGAAGATTTTGGAGAACTTCAAATGGAGTCTCAAGATCATAGTAGATCCTTATTGCATCCTCGTCTTTTGAAGTAAGCTTAATTCCAAGACTGTTGGTACTTGCCTCAGTATTAGAATAAGCATATATACCAATTTCATACTCATCACCTGCATGTGCACATTCTGATAATATGACATGATCATGATTCATATCCATAGCACAGGCTAGTTCTCTGTTTACATAGATCATCAGCTGGGGATTATCTGTATTCCAGATATCATCAGCACCTGTTGATACAAACATAAGAAGAGGCTTTCCATCATACTTTTCAGGAACTTTAAATGTGAACCTGAAATAGTAATGCTGATCGCTGCCTCCCCATAACGAATCAGGTTCAAATAAAGAAAATCCTTCATTATCCCAAACAACCTCATTACGAACATTATATGGAATCTTTTTATAATAAATACCATCAAAACCTTCTGTATCCTGGATTCTTGTGACATGTGGAAAGCGTTTTAAAGAAAGCTCTTCTATATAGTTTTTTATATTATCTATGATCTGTTCCTTACCTGGCATACATGTTCTCCGTTTTATTATCATTTTTATAGCTGCTAATATCTCTACTATTTAGTATTTAATAAAACTTCAATTATTTCTATGCTTTATTTGTTCTATTCCCAAATATTCATCTCAAAATTTGTCGTACACGCTATCAGCATAAGACGATCAGGCTATATCTTATATTACAAAAAACCCATATCAAAATGACCTATATTAAGATCATTTTGGTATGGGATCATCTATTTTTGATAGAATATTGTTTATTCTCATGATTATGGTATTTTTTAGATCTTTCCAAGGCATAAGCACATCGTCGCCTGGATCATATTCTTCAAATACAAAAGAAGGTGTAAAAGCATAATTATCAGCTATATAAGTCTTTACTTTAACATCTGTATCTTTTTCCTTACTTATATCATTTTCAAGAAAATAGGGAATTAAAAGGCCATCAGAGCCGGCAAGTTCATTGCACGAAGTTTCATAATGGGGGAATAAATAAAAAAGCTTAGGATCAGGCATCAGAGCATGCTTACCGGGCTGCATATATAAAACCGGCCTTGTCTCTTTATAGAATTTAAGTGCCTCACCATAAGGAAGCATTGAATTAAAAAACTTGCCGTGAAAGCTTGCTTCTACTGCGCATACTTTATCATCTTCTCCAACGTATACGAACACATGTTCAAGATCGTACAAATGCTGTATGTCAAAGTCAAAATATATGGCATACTCTATCATGAATCCTACATTTATTCCTTCTTTTTCAAAGTCTTTAAAATGAAAGCTTCGTCTGCAGGATGAGCTTTGGCCATCTTCATAAAACACAGTATAGCCTATTCCTTTTATGTCAAAAGGCTCTTTAGCATCTTTCATAAAAAGCGGCATATACTTATTAGCTAATTTATATTCTTTTGATAGTGCAAAGTCACTACTTAGTGCATTCATATTATTATCCATAGCGTTATTCATGTTGTTATCCATATTGTTATACAAAAAGCCAGTGCACTGCACCGGCTTAATTACAATTACTATTTAGTTCTCACTTTCGATAAGTGAATTGATCTTGGTAGCCATAACGTCAAGCGCCATGTCATTCATTCCACTGTTTATAACAAGATCAGCATACATCTTGGTTGGCTCTACGTACAGATAGTGCATAGGCTTAACCGTTGTAAGATACTGATCTACTATGTTGTCTATATCCCTTCCTCTTTCTTTGACGTCTCTTACTACTCGGCGAAGGATTCTCTCATCAGCATCAGCTTCTACAAATATCTTAATGTCCATCTGGTCACGAAGTCTCTCATCAGCAAGGACAAGAATTCCTTCAAGAAGGATGATATTACTTGGTTCTACAACTGTGACTTCCTGTGAACGGTTGTGCTGAGTATAGTCATAAACAGGACATTCAATAGACTTACCTTCTTTAAGCATTTTCAGATGCTCAAGAAGAAGATCTGTTTCGAATGCGTCAGGGTGATCGTAATTGATCTTTTTTCTCTCCTCAAAAGGAAGATCATTATGAGCTCTGTAATAGTTATCATAATAAAGAACAGTTACCTGATCCTTGAATATATGTTTAAGTCTGTTGGTGAAAGTAGACTTACCTGAACCTGTTCCTCCTGCGATTCCTATGATAAATGGTGTCTGAGACATCTTAAATTCCTCCTGAATAGCCAACTGGTTAGAAATGATGATAAGAAAAATCATCGTTGTAAAGAATATCTCAAAATACGTAGTATAGTCAATACCTTAATCAAATTTGAGAAATATATCCTAATTCTTATTATATATCATAGAATAATTTAGCTAAAAAGCTAGAACGTTTGGTCAAAAAACTACTGTATAGGTCGCATTATTACTTCTCTTAATTCCATTTGCATTTGTTCCTACCGGTATCTTATAGCAGTCATATCCCAAATTAACTTCCATAGCAGGATCAAATACATAGAAAGTTCCGTCAATTTCAACCTGAACCCAGGCTGATGACTGGCTCTTGCCATCACTATCTGTAATAATACCTACAACAATTCTTGATTTATAACCAAGGCTTGAAGCTATATAGGCAAATGCTGCCGACATGCCATAGGCATCGCCCTGCATTGATGAAAGTGTAGAAAGTGCCTTCTCTCCTGTCCAGTTACCTGAAGGAGTATAGAAATAATCGCTGTATTCAACGCTGTCAACAAAGCTGTTATAGCAGCTCTTAAGCTGTTCATTCTGCCTCATTCCGCTCTTTGTATTATCTTCAACAAACTCTGCTACTACAAGTAATAGTCCGTCATCTACAGATACTATATTACCTTTTCCATCATCCCACATAATACCATTTGCAGTATGAACAAGATGAGGATTCGTAATATTTTTTTCCTCACCACCTGCTTCAGTATTATAAGCAACTGTAGCTTCTATCATCTTCTTAAGATCTGTTTCTACGCCGTCAAGAGCATCCTGACCTATTGCAACAACAGAATCCGGTATATAGGCAGAGTTTCTTGCCTGAGGGAAGCATAATAGGGTTGTCTGCTTTTTGTCATAAAGACATCCATCATAGGATGAGTAGTTGCGGTTTTTTTCACTTACTGTTATCTCTTTTAAGTTAAACATGTTGACAAAAGAATTGCTGGATATATTCTCAATGCTTTTGCCAATATGAAGAGAGGTTATCTTATCAGCATCATCAAAGGTATTAACTGTAATTGAAGTAAGTTCCTTGGCCACAGATCTTATTGGCAGATTTATTACAGCAAGAATAGCCGCGAGCATTACTACTGCGGCTTTTCTTGTGATCAGCTTATTTATATGATTTCTCTTTAATGTAAGTATCATATTATCTGTTTTATCCTTGATCAGAATACGCTGAATATCTCTCTGATATCTGCATAACCTATTTCGTCGCCATCTCCGCCTTCTAGTGAGCTCTTACCATAGCCAGCTACACCATTGATTCCGTCAGCATAGCCTTCCTGATTGTCAGCTATGACTTTGCACCACTGGTCTGCGTATGTTCCGATATTTGCATGTGACCAGCGAATTCCAAGATAATCAAGTACAAGTCCAAGTGCTCTTGTAGCTCCTTCGGTATTATATTCACGTGCAACAAAAACTCCGTAGGCATTACGATAATGGGTTCCTGATGTAGAATATGTTCCTTCGTTGCAATATGCCTGAACAACTGCTGCAGCATAAGCACATTTGATTATCTGTTCTCCTTCATCTTTACTAGGTGAATATCCATTGGAAACAGCTGAAGCATAATTGGCATTGATCTTATTAGCTATCTGCTGGGCTTTACTTCTTGCTATCTGTTCCTGCTTAGCTGTCATTCCGCCATTATCATGCGCTGTTATATCTATTACAGATACAGACTCATCTCCCGAAGGAACTACTACTTCTTCTGTTGCAATAAGCCTGTTTGCAATTCTTCCTTCATATCTTCCATACAATGCATAGTGCATTATAAGTGCATAGGGGTCCATTCCAAATGCAGCTCTTATATCTGCATAGTTCATATAATAGCAATAGGCATCATATTCTGCGCTATAATCTACTCCGTTATAAACTGTAGTAGCTTCAAGAAGTATCTCATAAGGATCTTCTGCATGACTAACAATTGATGTACTTTCAAAGAACATAATAAGTGTAAGCGCTGCTACAATAATAATTGATAGTGATTTTCTGGTGATTGATTTTTTCATAAATGCCTCCGAAACAAAACATGATAGAACATGCTGTAATACCCATAAATTCCCTAAATACAAAACAAATGCAGATTTCTGTAATATTTTCCAGAAGTCGTACACTATTCTTATCGGACAGATATGGGAATAAATTTATGATTTCAGTAATATTTCAGCATTGTATGATATATTGATAATATAAACGCAAAAATGTTTTTTTAAAAAATACATGGAGATAATACATGAGAATTCTTGTTGTAGAAGACGAACAGATTCTTGCAGATTCTATAGTAGAACTGCTTAAAACCAATAATTATGAAGCAGAAGCGGCCTATGACGGCGTAGAAGGCCTTGATAAGGCTCGCCTGAATATTTATGACCTTATAGTTTTAGACGTCATGCTGCCCAAAATAAACGGTTTTGAAGTGGCGACCACCTTAAGGCGTGAGCACAATGGAACTCCAATTCTTATGCTTACAGCAAAGTCAGACCTTGACGACCGCGTAAGAGGTCTTGACAGCGGCGCAGATTACTATCTTACAAAGCCCTTTGAATCAAGAGAGCTTCTGGCCTGCATACATGCTCTTACAAGACGTCAGAAAGATCAGGTAGATGAGATCACTTTCGGAGATCTAAGACTCGACCTTTCAGGTGTCAGCATGTCCTGCGGAGCTGAAAGCATACGTCTTTCTTCCAAAGAATTTGATGTCCTTCGCCTTCTCATGCAGGCAGGTAACAGTAACATTCCAAAATCAAGGATACTCGACCAGGTATGGGGCTATGATTCAGAAGCTATAGAAAATAATGTCGAAGTATATGTGGCATTTCTTCGTAAAAAGCTCAAAAAGCTTGGAAGTAATGTAACTATCAGTGCTGTCCGCGGTGTAGGTTATCATCTGGAGGCCTAAAATATATGATCAAAAAATTACAAAACAGGTTTATCCTGACAATGATAGCCATTGCTACTGTCCTTCTTGGAATACTCTTTTTCAGTATTCCCATTATGGAATCAAACCTTGCTACCAGTAATGCTTCCAATACTCTTGATGTTATCCTGGATAAGCCTGAAGAGATATTGTCTTCAAAAGATAATCCATCTTCTTTTACCTACTCGGCATTTTATGTCAATCACGTAGGAACTATCACCAAATATTACAGTATGCAGTATAATAGAAGCCAGCTTGAGAGAATTTACAATGAGATCAAACAGGATTACTATGGAAACGAAAATTTCATGCTGGAAAAGTCCCACCTTTACTACAGCTATACCAATACTGCTTCCGGTACGTGGTATGCTATTTCAGATTCTACGGAGGATGAAAAATATAACGAATCTTTATTTACCACCTGCATGATCATGTATGCAATTTCTATGATAGTAGTAAGTATATTAACAATATTTCTTTCAAAATGGATAATCAAACCTACAGAATATGCCTGGAACAAGCAAAAGCAGTTCATCGCTGATGCTTCACACGAATTAAAGACGCCCCTTACTGTAATCCTTACTAATGCTGAACTCCTTAATAAGACAGAATCTCCGAACGGTTCCCAGAAGAAATACGTAACCAATATACTTACTGAATCTCATCAGATGAAGACACTTATCACTCATCTTCTTGATCTTGCACGTATAGACAGAGGTATACCAAAAGAAAATTTTGTTCAGGTTGATATGACTAGTCTTGTAACTGACGAATCGCTTGTAATGGAAGTTGAGCTCTATGAAAGAGGCCACGTTCTTGAAGCTACTACAGATGAAAATTTATATGTCAAAGGCGACAAGAGTAAGCTTCAGGAAGTTATCGATATCCTTCTTGATAATGCAGGAAAGTATGCTCACGAGGGCTCTCAGATAGACATAAAGCTTTCAAAACTTGGCTCTTCTCACGTCCTGTTATCTGTATCCAACAAGGGTGATAACCTTTCTGAACAGGAGCTTAGAAACATTTTTACCCGATTCTACAGAACCGATACCTCAAGGTCCCACAACGGAAGCTATGGTCTTGGCCTCTCAATCGCCAAAGAGATCATAACCCAGCACGGCGGCCTTATATGGGCAGAATGCTCAGATGGCCTCATCACCTTCAAAGTCAAGCTCCCGCTCCTCACACCCCACAAAGAGCAAAAGCCTGATAGCTAATAGCAAAGCCCTTATGCGCAATAGCAGACGGCAGGTCAGTCATCTTCTCACTTCACGCCTCAAAGAAATCGGCCACTGGGGATTTTTAAAAAACTATTGCCGCGCTGCCAAACTCGCTCCTTTGCTAATGACTGGGTTCACATACCGCCAGCGGAGGAATTTAATATTTTCCTTGTTTTTTCTTAATGCCATAAAATTTGCTTCCAGCATGCCGGAATGTGTGTTTGAGCAGGACGCTTAAAAATTTATAATGTCGATATTCACTAGCTCGCTTTGCGAGCTTTATACAACAAAAACACATGAATCCACGAGCTAGCTCGTGAGTTCATGTGTTTTATGTTGTAGGTGCGTAGCACCGTAGTGAATATTGACTAACAGCATTTACATGAGCGTCCTGCGAGTTTCACATGAAGGCATGCTGTATGGAAGCAAATCATGGCATTTAGAAAAAACAGGAAAATATTACTGACGACGATGGCGGTATGTGGCCCAGTCATTAGCAAAGAAGCTCAAACATGTGGCGCGCGGCATATAATAAAAATCCCCAGTGACCTCATTTCGGTGTAAGAAGTGAGAAGATGACTGATATGCCGCCCCGAAGGGGTTCACATAGGCTTCATGATAGTTACAGGTGCCCGTTTATTGGGGCCTTCTGCCTTCTTTTTTGGCGTAGACGGGCTTAGCATTTTTGAGTTCATCGTATAGGACTTTGTAGTTGTCATATCTGATGCGGGATATGAGGCCTTCTTCTACTGCCTTTTTGACACCGCAGTCAGGCTCTGTAATGTGAGAACAGCCGCCAAATCTGCAATCAGGTTCATAGGCTTCAAATTCCGGATAATATAAGGGAAGGGCTTCCTTGGTCACATCCTTAAGATATAGGGATGTAAAGCCAGGTGTGTCCATTATATATGTATCAGGTCCAAGACCTTCCACATGAAAAAGCTCTGAATGCCTTGTGGTATTCTTGCCTCGTTCTATTTTTTTGGACAGTTCTCCTGTCTGCATCTTGGCTTTGGGATGTAAGAGATTTATAAGTGATGACTTGCCTACTCCGCTTGGACCGGCAAGAACAGTAGTTTTGCCCTTTAAAAGGCTCTTTAGTTCATCTATTCCGTTACCATTAGCAACACTTATAAAAAGAACCTTATAGCCGCACTTCTCATAAGTCTCTTCAAGTTCTCTCTGTTCCTCTTCACCTGCTATGTCCTGCTTATTAAAGCAGATGATAACAGGAAGGTTCTGCTGCTTCATCATGATAAGAAATCTGTCAAGAAGGTTATAGGACGGATCCGGATGAACTATTGCAAAGATTATAAGCGCCTGATCCACATTGGCAACAGGCGGTCTTATCAGTTCATTCTTGCGGGGAAGAACTTTAGATACATTGCCGGTAGCATCATCTTCTGATACAACATCCATCTCAACATCGTCACCAACAAGTGGCTTTATCTTCTGCTGTCTAAAGATTCCCTTGGCACGGCATTCATATACCTTGCCAGAGGGCGTATCTATATAATAAAAACCTGCAATTCCTTTAATTATCTTTCCCTGCATTAATACTCCATTAAATCTTCAAAGAAGTTTTTGACAAGATCACTGCATCTGTGTAAGCGTAACTGTTCTTGTCACTGACTGTGTAACAGCTCCTGATTCTGTATTAACTACAAAACTCATCTCAAGAGTTGCTGTTGACGAAGATGTATACGCCTGATTCTGACTCTGAACTACTGATATAGGAAAAGAACTTGTAGCAGAGCTGTACAAAAGTGTTCCATCTGCAGCTGTTATAGTGACATTAACTGTAGTTCCGCTTGTATAGTATGAGTTCTCTGTAGGAGCCTCAATATTACCAACAAAAACATATGCTGCTGTTGCAGCAGGTCCAACAGAAACCTCAAGATTAATAACTGAATCTGTTGAAACTTTTGTTCCTTCAGCCGGAGTCTGATTTATTACAAGATCAACGAGTGAAGCATCATTATTGTTAACTGTGACAACATTTATATTACTGTTTGAAAAACCAAGTTCTACAAGCTCAAGTCTTGCGGAAGCTTCATCCATACCAACAACGCTTGGCATTACAACTTCCTGGGCACTATCACCTGTTGAAGCTGTATCAGAAGCACTCTCATGAGCACCTGTACTTACTGTGATAGTAATTGTAGTACCGCTTGCCTGTCTTGTATCCTTCTCAGGAGACTGGGCTACAACAACATTTTTAGCTTCAGCACTTTCATTATCATCAACTTTTTCTACTTTAAAGCCCTTGTCCTGAAGTGTTGTCTTTGCCTCTATATAGGACATTCCGACAACGTCAGGCACTATTATTCCTGAAGCATCTGAGCCGGACATCTCTGTAGATGAAACTGTAGATGAATCGCCTGTAGTTCCTCCTCCAAAGAGTCCAAGATGACCACCGACAAATACGACGATGATCACAAATACCAGGATCACTGCAATAACAGCCATAACGATCATAAGCTTATCAAGGCTGTCATCTTGTCTGCCGTTCTTACGGTTATTACTGCCTTTTCTGTATGATCTGTCATATACATAATCACCTTCATCATACTCATCACGATATTTCTTTTCGTTAGAAGGACGCTGAGGCTTCTGGATATTCTGAACATCTCGGCTATTGTTATTGTTGTTATTATTGTTATGAGGATTTCTAACCCTCTTTTCCTGCTCCTGAGTCTCTATAACACCGGTATCATTAAGACGCATCTCACCTGTCTTGCCGCTCTGAGCATTGCCGGTTCTGATCATCTCCTGCTCTGTATCAGAAGCAATCCTTGTAGCACCTTCTTCATCAGGGTCTACAAGTACGACAAAATCTTCATTAGGTGTGATAAGTGATCTCTTAAGGTCCTTGATCAGATCTGTAGCATTCTGATAACGACGGTCAGGAGATTTCTGACAACACTTAAGTATTATCTTCTCTACACTTATTGGAAGATCCGGTGCATAAGTTGACGGTGAAGGGAACTGTTCCTGAATATGCTTTATGGCAATAGCAACTGTTGTATCACCATTAAAAGGAACGCGTCCTGTAACCATCTCAAACAAGGTTACACCTAGTGAATATATGTCACTCTTGGCATCAGAAAAACCACCTCTTGCCTGTTCAGGAGAAGTGTAATGAACTGATCCCATGACATTAGATGTAATTGTGTTACTAGAAGCAGCCTTAGCTATACCAAAATCAGTTACTTTGACCTTACCGTCCTTACTGATCATGATATTCTGAGGCTTGATATCACGATGAACGATGTTGTTCTTATGAGCAGCATCAAGTCCCATCGCAACCTGTATTCCTATACTTACAGCCTCTTTGACTGTAAGTCTTGATTTCTTTTCAATATACTTTTTAAGTGTTATTCCATCTACGAGCTCCATTACAAAGTAATAGACGCCCTTGTCATTGCCTACATCGTAGACGTTAACAATATTTGGATGCATGAGCCCGGCCGCAGCCTGAGCTTCTGAACGAAATTTCTGTACAAAATTCTGATTTTCAGAAAATTCCTGCTTCAGTACCTTTACTGCAACAGGACGGTTTAATTTATGATCAAGTGCTCTATATACATCGGACATTCCGCCAGTTCCGATTTTTTCCTGAATTTCATAGCGGTCGCCGATGATCATCCCGATTCTAATCATCTGTTTTCCTCCGAGATTTCAATAAGGATAACTGAAATGTTGTCTTTGCCGCCATTATTATTGGCAGACTCAACCAGCGTTCTGGCTTTATCCTCTATCTCAACCTGCTTGTTGACAATATTCCTGATATCTTCATCGCTAACCATGTTCGTAAGTCCATCCGAACACATCAAGATTGTATCGCCATTTTTAAGCTCTTCCTGGAAAAAGTCGATATCCAGTTTGTCTGTAGCACCTACAGCTCTGGTAATTATGTTCTTGTCAATGTGATTGCGCGCAGTCTCTCTGTCTATGCCACCCATTCTGACCATTTCCTCAACAAGAGAATGATCTCTGGTGACCTGTCTCATAGTATCGCCATTAATGATATATAATCTACTGTCTCCAATATTGGCAACTTGAAGAAAATGACCCATGATCGTAGCTGCGACAAGGGTCGTTCCCATACCTTTCATGCTTATATCGCCATCTGCCACTTTGCGAAGAAGCGAATTAGCATTCTGTATAGACTGATTCAGGATTTTGGTAGGGCTCTGTTCAAAAGAGCTTTCTATACCTTCAACTATTTTATTCACACTGAAACGTGACGCATAGTCTCCTGCATTATGTCCTCCCATACCATCTGCCACAATAAAAAGATTGGACAGATTACCAATTCTCTCCTGGGATTCGAACACATAATCCTGGTTCAGTTCGCGTTCTTTTCCAATGTCAGTAATGGAAAACGATTTGATCAAGATACTCCTCCATAAAAACAGCAGGTCATTTTTCATTTAAATGTCGTCTGCGAAGTTGTCCGCATGCGCCATCAATATCCCTGCCCATTTCCCTTCTTATAGTAACATTTATTCCGCTTTTTTCAAGTTTATTTTTGAAAGCGATGGCATTTTCACGTGTTGGAGCCTTAAAACTACGCTCTTTGATGGGATTAACAGGGATAAGATTAACTATGGCATTAAGGCCTTTTAAAAGACTTGCAAGCTCTGTAGCGTCTTCTTCGGTGTCATTTACTCCTGCAACAAGTGAATATTCAAAAGTAAGCTGTCTTCCTGTCTCATCAAAATAGAAACGGCATGCATCTATAACTTCAGAAAGCTCGTATTTATTGGCTATTGGCATAAGCTTCTGTCTTTTTTCCTGATTAGAAGCATGAAGAGATAATGCAAGATTAATTGAAAAATGTTCTCCAGCAAGTTCTCTTATCCTTGGAACAATTCCGCAGGTCGAAACAGTCAGATTTCTCTGACTCATATTCATGCCATCTTCGCCTGTAAGCATGCGAATAAATACAAGAAGATTGTCATAATTATCAAGAGGTTCTCCTGATCCCATGACTACAACATGAGATATCTTCTGACCTGTAATTCTTGAGATTGCATATATCTGATCAAGCATCTCTCCCGGCAAAAGAGATCTCACAACGCCGTCAATAGTAGATGCACAAAACTTACATCCCATGCGGCATCCAACCTGGGATGAGATACATACGCTGCATCCAAATTTATATTTCATAAAAACACTTTCGATGACATTGCCATCAGAAAG
>NZ_JAILQF010000466.1 GCF_024699075.1 Butyrivibrio sp. | reverse complement strand
TAAATGCATTTATGTTTTTCTGATTATCAGAAAAGCTCATATATTTTATCGACATAAAAAAGATTAATAATAACTAGCATGTACTATATTTGCATCCTGTGTGCTATGATAGTATTAACAATATCCCGTCTGAAAGGAGACTTTTATGCATGTATTCCAACCGATCAGTATAAATGATGTTATGGAAGGTCCCTTCACTTTCTCACCAGATCACAAAATGCTTATCTCCTCAGGTTCAAAAGATAAAGTCAATGCTACTACCGCCAGTTGGGCCAGCGTAGGTTTTCTGTGGGACAAGCATGTTATCACCATATATCTTCGCGAAGAAAGATATACCAGAGAGCTCCTTGAGTCATCCGAATATTTTTCTTTAAGTTTTTTAGATCTTGTAGAATTTAAACGTGAACTTAAATTTATGGGCATGGTCTCCGGAAGAGACGAGGATAAGATCAAGGGCGCACGCCTTACCATAAACCACGACGAAGATACTCAGGCTCCATTTATAGATGAAGCTTCAAATGTTATTATATGCCGAAAACTTGTTACGCAAAAGCTTGAACCTGAATCTTATAATGATAAATCCATCCTTGATGAACATTATCAAAAGGGCGGCTACCATATCATGTTCATAGGCGAAATAGAGAAGATAATGATAAGATAAAAGCTATATCGCGCAAAGAGGCGTCTGCAATGCAGGCGCCTCTTAATAATTTAGGAAGATATATAGGGAAGCTATTATGGAGACTATTTCATATCTCAATAATCACTCTTTGGAAAGCTGTTTTACTTAATAGCGCCATCAACCATACCCTGTACGATCTGCTTCTGACCGATAAGGAATACTATGACCATAGGAATGATAGCAAGAAGTGCTGCTGTAAGGATCATACTCCAGTCTTTTACATAAGATCCTACAAATGCCTGTACGGCTACAGGAAGTGTCTTTACATCACCATTAAGTCCAAGCATGAGTGATGGAAGAAGGAAATCGTTCCATATCCACATACCGTTAAGGATAGTTACTGTTGTAATAACAGGCTTAAGCATTGGGAATACGATCTTAAAGAAAACCTGCTCAGGAAGACATCCGTCAATATAAGCTGCCTCTTCAAGTTCGAAAGGAATACCCTTGATAAAACCATTTAAGATAAATACAGTCATGGCTCCGCCAAATCCGCAATATGCAAAGATTATTCCAGGAAGTGAGTATAAAAGTTTAATATCAATAAACTTTCCTACATCACGGAAGGTTGATATAAGAGGAAGCATAACAACCTGGAAAGGAATGATCATGGAAGCTATGAATATGAAATATATAACATTAGCCCATGCCTTTTTGTTGTTACGACAGATAACCCATGCAGCCATACCGCCAAACAAAGCGAGAAGTACAAGTGAGATTATTGTTATAACTGCAGATGTACCAAATGCGTTCCAGAACTTGAAATGATCATTATTAACTACACCATCAAGGTTTGACAGAAACTGTTTAAATGAAGCTCCATTAAAGCCAATAGGATCTTCTGCAATTGCTGTATTATACTTAAACGAATTTATAACTACAATAAAGAAGGGAAATAATACATATGCTGCAACTAAAACAGCTATAATGAATTCAATTAAAAGTACTGATTTCTTAGGCTCTCTATTCATTACATTTCTACCTCCTTCTTATTTGATATTCTTACCTGGATTATGGATACTGTCGCAAGTATGATAAAGAACAGTACGGCCTTAGCCTGTCCAAGTGCATAATTGTCATCCTTGAAAGCAGTTGTATAAATGTTAAGGGCGATCATTTCTGATCCATTTGTAAGATACTTGCCCATGAAGTCTATAGAACCTGTTCCACCTGTTAATGCAAGGTTAACATCAAACTGCTTAAATGCAGATGTAAGTGTAAGGAAGGTACAGATTGTAATAGTAGAAGCTATCATAGGAATCTTTATATTGAAAAGAGTCTGCCATGCATTAGCTCCATCAATAGCAGATGCTTCAAGTACATCTCTTGGTACTGTAGTAAGACCTGTGATGTAGATGAGCATGATATAACCTGCATACTGCCAGATATATACTATTATGATAGCCATAAATGCTGTATTGGTATTAGCAAGCCATGAATACTGCTGATTCAGAAGATTTGTAACAACATTTGCAAATACGAACTGCCATATATAACCAAGTACAATACCACCTATAAGGTTAGGCAGGAAATATGCAGCTCTGAAAAAGCCAAGTCCCTTGATCTTTGTGGTACACAAAAGTGCAAGCATAAAACCAACCAGATTTACAAGGATCATATTAAATACTACAAAAAGGAAGGTCAGGATGATCGACCAGATGAACGCAGGCTGCTTGAACATTTTAATATAGTTAGCAAAGCCTACAAATTCTGTCATCTTTATTCCTGTCCAGTCAGTAAATGAATAATAGATACCAAGGACAAGAGGAATGATAACTGTTACCGCAAATGTAAAAAGGAGCGGGAACAAAAACAGTATATTGATTATTGTTCTATGATGTTTGAGTGTCGGGAAAAAATATAAACCGGCGATGATAAGAATTGCACCTACAACAAGAAATGGTCCCCTGTTATCATTGTCTATGCCGGCAAAATCCATAAAAAGTGCTGCCACAAACATAACGATTCCTGCCAGGAGACAAGCATACGATGTAATCCTTCTCACAGGTGATAGTATATTCATACTTTTTTACCTCCTTGATTCAATGGTGTTAATGATCATCGTTTTACGCTTTATTACCTAATAAAAAATTATTATCGTAAGTTATCAAATAATATGTTTTAGTTACCTTTATTATGTAATAAGGCCCAAAACGATTGGCGTAAAACAACCCCCCGTAAATATTCCCAAAATATAATCTTTTCCTATTAAGATTCCAAAGAATTGAGTCTGATTATTTTAAAACAGCTAATACCATAATCAGCTTAAAAATGGGACGGCGGATCAGGCCGCCGCCCATTTAATACAAGTGATATCTTGTAACTTATTTATTCGCTATAGAAATCTACGATAACCTGACCGATTGTTGTAACGAATCCGCTCTCATCGAGTGTTCCCTTAGCATAGTCAGCAAATACCTGACATGTACGGTTCTCAAGACCTGACTTCTTAAGGAATGTATGCCATCCTGAAGTCTTGCCAGCCTGCATGTAAGAAATAACAGAAGCTGCAAATGGATCTGAAGGCTCATACTGGCAGTTATCAAATGGGCTGATGAAACCAGCATCATTTACAAGAATGTTCTGAGCTGAATCTTCTGAGCACCACTGAAGGAATGCCTTAGCTGCCTCTACATTACCATCCTTATATACTGTCCAGTATGATGAGGGACCAGCAATGATTGTATCCATGCCATCTTCGAATGCATAAGGAGCGAAACCTACTGCAAATCCTGAGTAGTTCTCGTTAGCTGTAAGAGAAGCACCAATCCATGAACCCTGTGTTACGAATGCATACTTACCAGCTGCGAAGTTACCAACCTGGTTATCATATGTTCCGTCTACAAGAAGTGCAGGATCTGAATACTGATTGAAAAGTCCGATGAACTTAGCAAAGCTTGTCATACGAGCTTCATCAATCTGACCGCCATCATTAAGAAGGTCGATGTATGTTGTATCATCTGCTGCAAGACCTGAATCAAGGTACTGAGCGAAGATATGTGTACCTGTTGACCATCCAAGGTTATTAGGCTCTGCGCAATAACCGATTACAGCTGTAAGACCAAGTTCATCCTTCTTGCTGTCGATTGTTGCAAATGCTTCTTCATAAGCTGAAGGGCTTGTAAGAGATGCAGGATCTACTCCGGCAGCTTCAAGAACATCAGCATTATAAGCAATAGCTGTTGCCTCAACCATGTAAGGGAATCCAACTGTTCCCATTTCATCATCTACATACTCATACTGAGTATTGTCGCACCATGCTTCTCCTGAAAGATCAGCAAGTTCATAATCTCCGATCTGATTGGTCTCAGCTACGAAGATGTCAGGCATGTTACCAGCCTGGTAGTAACCCTTAAGAGCATCAGCTGCAGATGTATCTCCACCGATTGACTCGATAGTGATCTCATTGCCTGTCTCTTCTTTATATTTTGCTGCAAGTGCCTGGAGCTGAGTATCAACCTCAGGTTTTCCGTTTACAAGACGGATAGCATCATAAGATCCTGATGCAGATGTGTCAGTTGATTCGCCCTCAGTCTGCTGGGTATCAGTCTGATTGCTATCTCCATTTGAGTCAGATGAGCTGCAGGCTGTCATGGAAACTGCCAATGTGCCTACGAGCAGGGTTGCAAGTAACTTTCTTTTCATAAGAAATCCTCCTTTATATTTGGCATAATCACGAATGATAACGTTTCATTATCATGTTTTTATGCTAGTTTATATAACTATACTACCATACTTAGAAATATATACAAGTTTTTAGCGAATTTTCGCATAATTTTCGACAATATCACTACCCTAAAATTTTATTATTGTCGCATTGTGTGTTTTTTATTGTTATTTCGTTATAATTTCATATTCCATCTTATCAAGATCAGCTTTAAGTATTGCTGTATGTCCCTCATTTTCCCAGCTGATCTCGAGTAATGAATCGTTACACTTATAAGCAAACTTTGCATCAAATCCAAATGCAGGAAATGTATTACGAAGTCTGAGAAGGTCAAGCTGTTGAGCAACAACTGGTTGCTTAAGTCTGTTAACTATTTCATCAGGAGATATGTTGGTTCTGTTGATCTCCTTGTGTCCGCCTGCACCAGAACGTTTTACTGCTTCGATATCGTTCTTGCCTGCAAACAGATCAAGGTACCATACCTGAGGCTTACCCGGCATGAACATCTGAATAGCTCTTGCCATAAGCATCTTCTTGTCATCTTCGCCAAGCGCACTGTAATAAGTTGCGTTGACCTGATAATACATGTTCTTCTTGCCATGGAGATCCTTAACAAGGCCGCCTCTTCCAACTACTGTATCGATAAGATTCTGTATCTCTTCGTCTGTAAGAATACCCTTAAGATCAAGAAGCGGAATTCCGTCATGACATCCGAGCATGTTAACTGTACGGATCTTGTCTGTGTAGAGCTCATCTGCCCATTTCATGAGGGTTTTAGCATCTTTTTTCTCAATAGCATCTATTAATAATCCCGGAAGGAAGAAGTCGTAAGTCATATAGCCCATATCAGCTACCTGCTTATATGTCTTCTCACCGTAGCTTGCATGTATCTCAGGAAGAAGTGTAACTCCGTATTTATCTGCAAGCTTTCTGACTTTAGAAAGGACATCCCATGTATCAGGCTCATTAAGGAAGTTCTTCTTGCCAGGCTCCTTAGGGGCATAAGCGAATGCATCAAGACGGACAATCTTAGCTCCATACTCTGAAAGAGCTCTTAATGTATTGTCATAATGTTCCCATACAAGGTCAGACTTTATATTAAGATCCATCTGTCCAAGATATTTACGATTGGACTCAAGAAGGTCTATTGCTGCATCTTTGTACTTTTCAAAACCTTCAAAGTTAATATCAGATGGCTTTACTCCGTCATCAAGTTCACTATTGATGCGCTCTGCAAGCTTTTCTGCAGTGAGATACTGCATATTCATCTTGGAAAGAAGATCGATTGCATCAAATCTCGGATACTTAACTTCCTGATAGAAAGTATTCCAGTAAGGAACATCTCTTCCATCTGGCATCCTTACCATAAGGATCGGAAGTCCCGGTTTTCTAAAGAACATATCCTTGATAAGGTCTTCTCTTGGCTGAACGTATCCATCCTTGGTCATCTCTCCGCAGCCATCCCAGAACTTGTTCCAGTTAATGAAGAAATCTGCATACCTGGACTTCTCACCATTTTTCAAAAGATCCTGAAACTGTGGTGAAAGAACTGAAGCATGATTAAGGATAAAATCAAGCTTAAGGTCAACTCCAAGCTTTTTGATCCTTTCTATATCCTCTTTAGAACCAAGTTCTTCATTGATGCTGTAGTCTATTACTGAAAAGCCTCTATCAAGATCTGTATTAAAGATACTTGGAAGTATGTAAAAAGACTGGAATACATCCTTAAGCTCAGGCTTTTCAAGGAATGAAACTATATCACCAAGAGTTCCGCCTATGCTATCAGGATAAGCATTTAGCATTGGTCCGTTATCTGTATATTTTTTATTCATATATAACCTCACTTTATTAAAACTGGCTGTCCATAAGTTCCGAATACTGCTTAAATGTGATCAGTTCAGCATCCTTGGAAATGATAATCTTTGCTTTATGTGCCTGTGAGTGAAGTTCTCTCTGCTCTATATTAAGAACAAGTGTTGTAAATGCGCTGTCAACCTTACCATCTCTTGCACGTGATCTTCTGTGAGCAAGTGTTTCTGCAGGTGTACTGTTAAGAAGAACAGGGACATCTACTCCCTTTATGTAATCGCTGTTACCATGAGTCCATTCGATGATAAGAATCTTCTTGTCAGAAAAGTCTACGTTCTCATACCAAAGAGCGCTCTCATCTCTTCCCATGCGGCGAAGTGTAAGTGTATCTGCGCCATCCTTAAAAGCTTTGATTATAGCGCTTACTTCATCATAGTCAGTCTCATTAGGTGTTCCAAGATATTCAGAAAGAGCTTTTCTTCCCGCATCTATATATGACCCGAACCATGGATACTCATTTACATGTTCTTCATTTGCATCGTCTTCTTCCTGCTGCCATTTCTGCACAATTGCAAAATTCTCAGGATTCATTGAGCCGTCTGTAGCCATTCCTCTGATTCCGGCTTCTCTGAATATACGAAGACGCTCTGCATCGTTATATTTAGGAATTCTGTGAGGATAGTTATCACCTGAAAGTGTATAGCTTCCAATCCCTGCAGCGTTAAAATAGAAACTCAACAAAGAAGCGATTTCAGACTTGCCTACACCTGAACCTCCGCAGACAGCTATGACACATCTTCCGTATTCATTAGAGTCTGCTGCTTCAGAAACCATCTTTACAAGTTCCGGAAAAATAATCTCTGCCTTCTTAATATGACCATCTTCAATTTCAATCTTGTCACCCGGCATATCACCATGCGGAATGTTCTTGTCATCAGGAACTGTAACCTTGTTCCATGGAAGAAGTTCAAGAACCTTTTTACCATATCCGGATTCTTTAGTTACTTTGTTATAAGTTTCATTCATTTTCATGATTCCTTTCACGTCACTGCATTATTTTACTGGTATAATCAGTGCATTTACCCCTTAATGTGAAACGTTTCATTTTCTTCTCTAAAAAAACAGTGCCCTGATTCGTTTCTCTTTCGAATCCCCCTTAGCACATTTCAACAATATCAAAATGTATTTACAAAGTAAAGCGGTAATATTGAACAAAAATCTCTTCATTTTTTGTCATTATTGTCAGATTGTTTGGTCAAGTTCCCGATGCTATTATTTATACGAGATGTTAAAACGTTTCAGATGGCGTATTTAAGCACTTTTTATTGTATATTAGATTGCAAAAGTGTATTATTCACTTAAAGGTTTGTACCGCGAGCTTTGCAAACCGTGTTTATGACAGTGATTACAAAAGTTTCCTATATGTTAAACAGATTCTGCTCGCAACATGAGGATATTTATGGCTACGATTAAAGATGTTGCCAAAGATGCCGGTGTATCTTTAGGCACAGTTTCCAAGGTTATAAACGGGATCCATGTAAGTGATGAATACAAAGCAAAGGTTGAAGCCTCTATCAAGAAGCTTCACTACCAGCTAAACCCTAATGCACATGGACTCAAGGCCCAGAATACCAATGATATTCTGGTAATAGTTCCAACACTTCAGAATGCATTATTTCCGCCTATGATAGATACTATAGAAAAAGAGCTCAATAAACGCGGCAAGCGCATGCTCATCTGCATTTCAAGAAATGATTCCGACAAGATAGATTCATATATATCAATGGCTGCAACTTCACGTGTTGATGGCATTTTTGGTGTTACCTATTCTAAGATTGCAGATCCGTCAAAGCTCAATATTCCAATGGTCGCTTTCGACAGACATTTTGGTGGCACCATACCTTGCATATCCTGTGACAATGAAGCAGGAGGATATCTTGCAGCTAAAACCCTCTATGAAAAAGGATGCAGAAATATCCTGTGTTTCTGGGCCGGTACCGACTACGAAAGTGAACCCACTAAGCGTATAGCAGGTTTTAACAGATTCTGTTCTGAAGTTGGTGTAGAGCATAATGTACTTAGCTTTATGGATTATAATATGGCAGATACAGGCTTCATGTACCCTTCCAAGTCGTACAGAAAGCTGATACACAGTTATCTGTCTCCTTCTGATACAGATAAAAAGTTTATATATGATGGTATCTTCGCTTCATCTGATCATCTGGCCCATCTTATATCTGATGAGCTTCAGAAAATGGGCCTTAATGTCCCGCATGATGTTCAGGTTATAGGTTTTGACGGTATGCCTGACTTTATAACAGGCGAACCCATAGTATCATCTATAAGACAGCCTATAGATAAAATAGCCCAGACAGGCGTTAAAATGCTCCTTAAGATGATCAACGGCCAGGAAGTTACAAGTGTTACAGATCTTCCTGTATGCTTCGTTGAGGGCGGAACTACATTGTAACTTGGAAAAGTACGGGTAACAGAATTATTTTTTTAAACATAGTTGCAGCACGGTATAGAACAAGATTGCCTTACTGCAACTTTTTTAATATTGACACTATGGTTGGTTCTTTTAAGCTAATCTTGAATCTGTCACTTTAATATGCTAAAATTTACGACAAAATGAGGCTTTCAAGATAATCAGGTATAACATTTATGAATTCAACCGAAGATAATAAATCCGCCCTTGAGATAATGATCTATGATGATGATATGACAGACTTAAATCTTCATCATAAGCTTATCACCAAGTATCTCGACGAACGTGATTTTAATTACAACATAACAGATATTACTAGCCAGGATGATTATTCCGAGTACCTTAAGTCCAAGAAGCCGGATATCATCCTTCTTGATATACTCATGCCTATTCAAAACGGCATAGATGCGGCTCGTATGCTTCGAAAGATCTCCAAGACTTCTCAGATAATCTTCATGACAGGAAGTGATTCTTTTGCTGCAGAAGCATTCGAAGTCGAAGCTCTTTCTTACCTTAAAAAACCTGTAAAATACGAGAGCCTTGTCCATGTCATGGACAAAGCTGTTCAGCGTATCAATTTTTCCCGTTCAATAACTGTAAACAGTGAACGTATTTCTATTCGTATTTTTGTTAATGATATTATTTTCATTGAAACGCAGGGGCGAAAGATCGTCATTCATACAATGAAAGGCGATGTTTCTACTTATATGTCACTGTCTTCTATTCAGGAGAAGCTTCCTTCTACTGAATTTGTACAGGTATCAAGGTTCGAGATAGTTGCTCTATTTAGGGTTAATTATATAAATGGTAATGTTATAACCATGCGCGGAGGATCAGAACTTCGTATAAGTCCAAAGCTAAAAGAGAAGGTCCTGGACGCATATGAATTGTACAGAGCCAATCATTTTAACTAGTAAATCTTAAATTTAAAGCCATCCACTACTAATAGATGTCAAGAAGGGAGTACTTTTATGTCATGGGAAAACAACGTCCGTAAGGTCGTTCCTTATACGCCGGGTGAACAGCCCAAAACCGATAATATAGTAAAGCTCAATACCAATGAGTGTCCGTATCCACCGGCACCTGAAGTTGAAAAGCTTCTTGGTACAATGAAATATGAGAATTTCCGTCTGTATCCGGATCCTGGTGCATCCAAGCTTATAGATGCCCTTAGTGATCATTACAAGGTTCCGTCAGATCAGATCTTTGTAGGAGTCGGATCAGATGATGTCCTTTCAATGGCTTTTCTAACATTCTTTAATTCAGATAAGCCTGTTTTATTCCCGGACATAACCTACTCTTTTTATGATGTATGGGCTGATCTTTATCATATTCCATACAAAAGATGCAAGCTTGATGACAACTTCCGTATAGTTAAAGAAGACTATTTTGAAGAAAACGGCGGAGTTATTTTCCCAAATCCAAATGCTCCTACAGGTGTCCTTGAAGATACAGAAATGATAGAGGATATCATAAAACATAATCAGGATGTAGTCGTTATTATCGATGAAGCTTATATCGATTTTGGAGGAAAAAGTGTTCTTCCTTTAATAGACAAATATGACAACCTTTTGGTAGTTCAGACCTTCTCCAAATCCAGAGCTATGGCTGGTATGAGAATAGGATTTGCATTTGGGTCCAAAAAGCTGATAAAATACCTAAATGATGCCAAGTTTTCATTTAACTCATATACTATGAACATGCCTTCACTTGAGCTTGGCACAGCATCAGTTAAAGATGATGAATACTTTAAAATGACCTGTCATAAGATCATGGAGACCAGAAGAAGGGTTAAATGCGAGCTTAAGGCACTTGGATTTTCATTCCCTGATTCTCAGGCCAACTTTATTTTTGCAAAGCATGAGAATGTTTCAGGTCAGTCGCTTTTCTGCGCGCTTAAAGCTGCCGGCATTTATGTTCGTCACTGGAATGCGCCAAGAATCGAAGATTATCTTAGAATCTCGATAGGAACAGACGAGCAGATGGATAAGCTTATAGCATTTTTAAAGGATTATCTTAAATGATGCACGGCATACTAAAAAGTATGACTAAAATATTCAGGAGATTTAGATTTTAATGGGTAACGCAATAGTAGACATGTTCAGGGATGCCCCAATGTGGCAGGTATACCTGGTAATTTTCGTAGTATCAATGCTTCCTCTTATTGAGCTTAGAGGAGCGGTTCCGATCGCTGCTATCTTCAGCCAGATATTTGAATCTGCAGGGCAGTCTTTCAATATGCCACTTGCTTATGTGATCATCATTATTGGAAACATGATACCGGTTCCTCTTATTTACTTCTTTGCAAGAAGAGTTCTTGAATGGGGATCTGACAAGCCGGTAATAGGAAAGTTCTTCACCTTCTGTCTTGAAAAGGGACATAAGGGTGGCGAAAAGTTAAAGGCAACCGCTGGAAAAGGTCTTTTTGTAGCACTTCTTCTCTTCGTAGGAATCCCGATTCCAGGAACAGGTGCATGGACAGGAACACTTGCTGCAAGTATTCTTGATATGGACTTTAAATCAAGCGTTGCAGCTGTAATCCTCGGAGTACTTCTTGCAGGTATTATCATGAGCGCAGTAAGCTTCCTTGGACTTGGAGCAATTTTAGGATTCTAATTTGTGATTATCTTTCAAAGATAGTTAAACTCGCAAACGCTTCGCTTTTTGCTCGTTATAAAAACTTTTTTCTCAAAAAAGATATACCCTCATTCCTGTCAAAGAATGAGGGTATTTTAATTATGATCTTTAAATATCTATTATCACCACTGTCTAAAAGTAGCGGGGTATCTTATGTATTATATAAGCAGGATTATATTTTGGTTTCTTTGGCCATCTTTAGATAGTTATCTGAAAGCTCTTTATTTCCAAGCTTTTCATAGCATTTAGACAGTGCTATAAGGGGCCTGTCAGCTCCCGTATGTATATCAAGCATTGGCTTTTGCTCAAATGCTGCATTATAGTACCAAAGACTTGCTTCTAAGGGATCATCATTATCCATATAATAGTCACCAAGTTCGCAGCACATCTCACTTGCGCATCCTGAAGATACCTCTTTAAGTGCATACTTTAAAAGAGTCTTGATATCACCTTTAAGTCTTGCATATCTTGCAAGGATTATGCTCGCTTTTCTTATATCTTCGACACTTGCCATTTCGCTGTCAGTTACTGCTGCCATAAATTCTCTGGCTTTAGTAAGGTCATCAGAAGTGCCAGCCATATAAAGCTCTCTTGCATAGAAATCAAGAAGCTTTGATGAAATGGTATATCCATTATCAATTGCTTTTCTAAATATAGAAAGATCTCTGGATGCATGGCTTTCTGACTGCATATGCTGTATCTCTATGTCAGAATCATATATTAAAGGCTCAGTTCTTATCTGTTCATGAATGGGATTTTCCCAAACAAAATGTCTTATGCGTTTGAAAAGCTTGGGTCTTAATTCTTTGTCAAAATTGTAAACGCTCTTTTCTTTGCCCTTGGTCTGACCGCAGTAATACATCTGCACAATGTCTATGGGAGTATCAGTAGTGTCTTCTCCTAATACCTTTTTTAGCTTTTTAAATTCAAGGATATTTGCATCATCTATGGCTTCATCCGCATCTGCGCTGTATATATAATCACAGCCTGCTTTTGAGAAAGCAAAATTTCTTGCGGCGGCAAAATCATCTATCCATTTAAAGTCATAAACTTTGGCCCCATATGATACTGCAATCTCTTTGGTAGAATCTGTAGATCCTGTATCAACAATTATCATCTCATCCATTAAATCTTTGAGGCAGTCAAGGCATCTTTTTAGATTCTTCTCTTCGTTTCTGACAATCATGCACAAACTAAATGTGATCATTTTTTATCCTCATCTTGTAAGCTGATAAGCTTCTGGATTTATTGGCAGCTGTGTTTCAAAGTATCAGGCTCTTTCGTGAACTACCCGTTAATTGAATTACCGAGTATTCTCGCTTTCCCGCTTTATGTCCTAAAGGATGTAATATTATGGCTGTATTTATAAGGCATTACCGTTGTATAATAAGTAAGATTGTTTTTGGATATATACTCTGTCAGGAGGATTTAGATGATATATCATTTATATAAAAATATTATACATCAATATTTTAATAAAGCTTCAAGACTATTATCGGCTGTACTTGCTGTAACTATTACCCTTTCAGGATGTGCAGGCAAGGGCAAGTCTTCTGATTCTGATATGGATATCTCTGCAAGTGCATCTTCTAATGCATCTTATGAAGCTGGTACAGATTCCTTGGATAATGCAGGTTCAGAGAACTCAGCTACTTCTGATAATACTACAGTTTTAAATAACGGTGCTGTATCAAGTGGTCAGATCCTTCCAGATACTAAGTTTGATGCAACAGATTATATAAGAGAATCTGTTCTTACTGATAATAATCCATTAACAGGTACTTTAAATGTTTATCCTTCTTTATCTGTTCCCACAGATATTACTTATATTGATGGTAACTATTTTATAGTAGACTGCTATCATTCGCAGATAATTTATCATGATAATCTTTCAGATCCTCTGACCAGCTGGTCTGTCCTTACTGATAATGCCACAAGCGGATACTCTCTTGGACATACCATTGTATCTGATGGATCTGTAATGCTTGCTGATGATACTGAAAATAACCGTGTTCTTGTTTTTGAAAAGACTGATGACGGGTATGCTCTTACGCAGACTTTTGATGAAATTGGTAATAAGCCTCACTATATTGTCTACAATGAAATCACCGATGCCTTCTACTGCTGGAGCTCATACTCAGGAGAGATGTATATATTCAGACACAAGGAAGATGATACACGAATGTATCTTACTAATGTGGTAACTATAGAAAGACTTGCAGATACCTATGTCCGTTCTTTCACAATAGATGGTGATGATCTTTATTTTGTATCAGGTCTTCCCGCAGATGGCTCAAGCACCTTTAGCCCGCAGATACTTAAATATGATCTTAAAACTTTTACGAGAAAAGATAGCTGGGATGTTCCAAGCCAGATAGCTGGTATGGTTCAGCTTGAGCATATTGGCAGTCTTTTCTACATAACTGTATCAACTGACCTTTACGGAAGTCAGGATGCTGCTACTATGATCTGTGCTTCTTCTATTGATGATATTTCTACCGGCAATTATGAAACTGTATATGATACCTTCTTTGAAGGCGGAGGAACTCCTTATTATATGGGAATTGCTGAAGGAACCTGGTATCTTACAGAGCACAGGCTTACTGATCATGCAATCTGGAGTTTTACTACAGATGAAAATGGAGCGATAACATCATCAGCATCTATATACTAGATACATCAGACCATCGCTCCAAAATGGTGAATCAAATTAAACATTTGATATGTTAGACATGTGCTGTGTTAAGCAGACCTATATTATATTAGTCAGAAGCTGTATTAAGCAGGCCTATATTATATTAGTCAGAAGCTGTATTAAACAGGCCTATATTATGTTAGTCAGGTGCTTTATGCCTCTTTTAACAGAATATCTTTAAGACGTCCTGTGGTATCTCTATACATGACCATAAGCTCTTCATGGTGAGCTTTTATATATTCAAAATCCTTGACCTTGGCTGCGTCATCAAGCTCTTTGGCCTTATCTCCAAGGAAATTGATACCTATTGTATAGCAAAGATTTTTAAGAGCATGGGCATTTATATGATATAGATTTATATCATTCTTGATAAATGCATCTTCTACTGCGCTTCCCTTATCATCTTCAAGAAAATCCTGAACAGTTTCCACATAGATCTGTTCATCTGATGCACAGTATTCAAGGCCGGTTTCTACATCCGTTCCTTTTATATCTTTTATTTCTGATATAACCTTATTCGCATCCATAGTATCTCCCCCCTAATATTTTTTCACATAATAAGACACAATAATTCTTATAGATTAATTATAAAGCATTATCTGAATAATATTCATTTTTTTCATTACCGTTAAACGCTTTTTCAAACAAAGTATATAGAAATATAAAAAGCACTAATTTATGATACATATATAGGGGTTTTATTATATTTTCGACTTGTATGCCATCTGAGTTATCAGATGACATACGATAGGAGAATTCGCATGAGAAAAAACAACAGACCTCCTGATAAAGAGCTACTAAATCAGGACCTGGCAATGTATTCTTACATCGATCCGTTAACGGGTTTAAGTAACAGAGCAAGCGGGGAACAGCGGATCATTGATATTTTAAACAGTGATGATCCGTCAGGTGCTCTACTTATGATCGATATAGATCATTTCAAAAGCGTTAACGATACCTATGGTCATGCTATGGGCGATCGTATTCTCATACGTTTTGCTGAGATTTTAAAGAGTTTTATCAGAAACGAAGATATTCTGATGAGGCTCGGAGGAGATGAATTTGTAATATTTTACCGTAACTTTACGGAACCTGATCAGCTTTCGGAACGATGTCGCCGCATCATAGAAAAGGTTGAATACCTTATCGGTGACATGGTTGACGAAAGGATCGGTCAGACAATCTCAGCTTCTATCGGAATTGCCATTTCGGGTATAAATGGCAACGACCTTAGAACTCTAAAGGATCATGCTGATAAGGCTCTTTACTATGTAAAGCAGCATTCCAAACATGGATTCCTTTTATATGAAGATGGTGTTGACAGTATCCATGAGGTTTCAAAGCATCGTGGAGCAGTCGATATTTCCGTTCTTAAAAATCTGATCAATGAAAACGACCTTGACAGAGGAGCTTATCTTGTAGATTATGATTCCTTCAAGAATCTCTACAGATTCCTTTCAAGGAATGTAAGAAGAATTAGTACTGATTATCAGCTGGTTCTTTTTACATTATCCCTGAAAAAACCTGCAACAAGTCTTAGTGTTATAGATCTTGAAAGGCAGCTTGGTCGTCTTATCGGTAAAACTCTTAGGCTAGGTGATGTAGCTGCCCAGTATGGAAGAAATCAGTATATTGTCCTTCTTTCAGGAACAAATACTGAAAATGGCAAAATAGCTGCTAACCGCGTTACTGACAACTGGATCAAGGAATTCAGTAAAAACAGTGACCTCTCCTATGAGATTGAAGATCTTTGTAGCGACAGATCAGAACTTAATGTTTAACCCTTAAAGGTCCACCTGCATAAAGCAAGGTGGACCTTTTTCTTTATCATGTTCTAGTTAAACTCGCAAACGCTTCGCTTTTTTGGGCAAATGTATCATGATCTACGATCACTTTTTTGAATCAGATTCAGTATGATCTATGATAGTCATCTTTTCTTTAGGAAGATACTGCATTATCATAAGCTCAAGCTTTTCGCCTTTGACCGGCTTGGGCAGGTAATCTTTAAAGCCAATTCCAAGATACTCTTCTCTCATACCCGTTATGGCATTTGCAGTAAGCATGATAACAGGAGTCTCTTTATTTAAATTTTGCGGTAGCTTCTCCATTGCCTTAAAGGTCTCTATTCCATCCATTTCAGGCATAAGATGATCCATAAATATCATGTCATACTTATATAGGGTTATCTGTTTTAAAGCTTCCTGGCCGCTTATGGCAGAATCTACCATTACTTTTGACGGTTCTATGAGCTTTTTAAATAGCTTCAGATTTACCTTTGTATCATCTACAACCAGGATTCTTGCTTCAGGTGCTTCAAACAGGTGATATCTTTCTTTGACGCTTGCATTGCCTCTGTTATCAACGCTCATATTACCTATGGGCCTAAAGTCAGCAATCGTTTGAGGAAATACAGCTGTAAATGTTGATCCCTCGCCGTATGTACTTTTAACTTCTATGCTGCCTCCCATGGCATTACAGATATCGCGGCTAAGCGGCATTCCAAGGCCTGTTCCTTCTACGTTATAATTTCTTTTGATCTCTGCTCGGCCGAACTTTTCAAATACTTTCTCTATATCTTCTTGTTTTATTCCAATTCCTGTATCTTTAACCTTTACAATAAGATTTGCTTTATTACCGTCACACTTACATTCAACCTTCATGGTCACGCTGCCTTCATCCGTATATTTCACGGCATTTGTAAGCATATTTACGATAACCTGTCTTACCCTTACCATATCGCCTATAAGGCTTGAAGGTACATCTCTGTCGCTTTCTACATAGAATTTAAGCTTCTTTTTACTTGCCCTGTCATGGATTATATTGCAGCTGTCCTGTATAAGTGATGCTACATCATATTTTTCATTAACAAGTTCTATCTTACCTGACTCGATCCTTGAAAGGTCTAATATATCATTTATAAGGGAAAGAAGTGTGTTGCCTGACATAATGGCTGATTCAGCGCAGGATTTAAGCTCAGGATCAGTCTCATTTCTCATGATTATCTCATTCATTCCAAGTACAGCATTTATTGGAGTTCTTATCTCATGGCTCATTGAGATGATAAAATTGTCTTTAGCTTTAGTTGCACTTTGAGCCAGATCGCGCTGCTTTTCAGCTTCTATTCGGTATTTGTTCGAAATATTTTTTTCATTCTCAGCTTCTCTTCTTGCCTTTTCAAGACTGTTCATTGTCTCCATAAGCTTACGATAATCAGGCGTTTCAAGAAGGAACAATACTCCAAGGGCGCCAAATGCAACAAAAAATTCATCAAGCATATAGTTAACAAGGATAAAGGTTCTTATGAGAACGCCGCCTATTACAAGTGTGTAAAAGAAGACCATGATATATATTTCAAGATGCGATAATACTATATTTCCAAGTATCACAAGTATTAATGAATACATTGTAATGCATACAGGAAGTGCAAACATTACAAAGAAAAACGGGCCATGAGTGTAGCCGTTTTGATGGTCGAAGTTGTTAAAAAATCCAAATATAACATTTAATATCATGCTAAAAAAAGAGAATATGACCATTATTTTGACAGGGAGCATCTTGGACTTGTAATCTTTATTGCCAGTGCGAAGATCGACAAGACCTGCTATATACGAACAGATATAATATGCCATCATTATCTGGCACATATAATAGATTACGTAATTGATCTTGCAAAAAAGTACAGGGAAGGTCAGTGCATTGCTTATACAAAAGGCATTGATTATATCAAATACTGCTGTAAGAAAAGCAAATACAACAAATCTTATGTACTTCTGATTCTCTGGCGTTTCAGAATAACGAATCTTCATGACGGAATATATAAAAGCCAGAAGAAGCGCACCGGATATATCCAGATCAATATTATAATCAAGTAGAATCCTGCCTCCCGCCATATAGCCTCCTTAAGAGATTTTACAAAAGAAAAAAAATTATAAGAAAATCTGTATCTAAAAAAATTGTATAAGAAAATCTGTATATAAAAAATGCATATAAGAAAATAACTCAGCGGTAGAAATTATCCCGCTGAGTTAAATATATCATCACGATTATTATTAGGCAAATACTATTATTCTTCTCAAACTTCGCACATTATAAACGATCTAAGATCCTTAGGAATTTGATAACTTGTGCAGTTAATCAAATCTCAAGGATAAACGCACCTGTTTATGTGCGAAGTTTGAGTTATTCTATATAAAGGTATGCATCATCAATTGTGCCCCATGCACCTTCTGCTCCCTTTACATATATAGTAACTGTAAGCTCGTCGCCCTCATCTGCTTCAAGTGCCTGTGTTACAGGATTGGTCCATTCAAGCCATCCTGTTATAGTTGTTTCTGCAGTTACTGATGTTCCTTTAGTATTATTGGTAAGTGTAATTGTTATCTCCTGATCATCGCCAGCGTCTCCTCCCTGGATCATCATAGAGGCAATATAACTACCTGCTTCCTGCGCAGTATAAGTCTGAGTTGCAGTAAATTCAACTTTGCCCGATGACCAGAAATGAAGTCCATATTCACCTCTGTAAACATCTTCAGAATCTACCCATGGTCCATTGCCTTCAAGCAGCCAGCCTGTTTCATCACCTGTCTCGAAATCACTGTTCGTAAGAAGACTGTCCGGAAGCACATTTATCACAATGATAACCCTTGCCGTATTCTCTCCATCAGTCGACATAACATCTGTTGCTGTACCAAATATCTTATATTCTCCAAACTCGGTAATACGAGAATAGTCGTCCCATACTACAGGAAGATCAAGCCTTGCACCTCCTGTGTACTGGCCCTTAACTGTTTCAGGCAGATATTCTCCAATATCTTCACCAAGACTTACTGTTATCTCTTCAGGATTTATAGCTTTTTCAAGTTCCATATTTTCAATATCATTACCTGTATCTACATAGGCAAAAGTCTTTAGAGAAGAAAGAGGATATCCTGCAAAATCAAACAGAGCCTGATTGTCCCATGAGCTTCCTCCATAATACTGTCCTGCATCATCAGGATCATAAACTGATGCATAGCTTGAAGCCCATCCTGAGCCATATTGCTCCCATAAGGCGCTGTTAGTCTTTAAAGTATCTGCTGCATTATCTGTAGTATCTGCATATACATTTACGGGAATCCATGCAGGTTCCCAGTAAAATACACCTATTCCTTCTTCTCCAACATCAGAAACAGCCTTAATTACATTTCTTATAACTTCGCTTTGTCCCTGAACGGAAATAGAATATTCGCTGTCGTCATCATTACTTCCTTTACAAACTGTATTGCCGGATCCGTCTCCGTCATCAAGTGTATAAGCCCATGATGTCTCTGCTACCATAACTTTCTTGTTATAGCTCTCAGCTACATTCTTCAAAGTGTTAGTAAGATTTTCAAGCGATCCGTGCCAGTAAGGATAATAAGAAGTAGCAAATACGTCATAATCAACATCCATATCATCCAGCATTTTGGCTATTTCCATATAATCACGCTGGGGATTTGAATAATGAACTGCTATTAAAGCTTCAGGAAATACTTCTCTTACTGCCTTACTTCCTGCACTATAAAGGGTACATTTTTCTGATTGTGATGTAACACCTGCCATTCCTGAATCTGTCTCATTACCAACAGCAACAAGCCCTACATCAACTCCTGCATCTTTAAGCTTTTCAAGACTATCAACAGTATATTCGTACAGTGCCTCTTCCCTGTCTGATATACTCATGCCCTCCCAGGCTTTAGGAGACATCTGCTTATTGGGATCAGCCCAGAAATCAGAATAATGGAAGTCTATATATACCTTCATTCCTGCATTTGTTGCATACTCTCCCATTGTTACTGCTCTGTCTATATCGCAGTTACCACCGCCATATCCATTTCCTTCTTCATCGTAAGGATCATTCCATACGCGGATTCTTACATAGTTGACCCCGCTTTCTGACAGTAGATCAAAAAACCCCTGATCATCTATATCGTTACCTTCAAAATCTTTGAATACTACTCCGCTTTCTGACTCTGAAAGAAAAGAAGATATGTCTACGCCTTTCATAAAATCATCAGAAAGTCCCTCGACCTTCTGTACATAAACCTCTTTGTCTTTAAAATAATTACCATCTTTGTCAACAGTTTTAAGTTCTACTGCCTGTGAATCGTCCACTGTCCCCTCCTTAGAAGAATCTTCTGTCATATCAGTATCTTTTTGGGAATCAGTATCAGATGCAGATGAATCAGATGCTTCAGCTGATACTTCATTAGATGTTTCAGCTGATACTTCATTAGATGCTTCACTTGCTACCACATCAGATGCTCCCTCCACAGAGTCAGAAGTGTTACCGCTTTGGCAGGCTGATAAAGGCGCAGCTGCCAGAGTTACAGCAAGTGTAAGTGCTAATTTTTTTGTAAGTTTATTTACCATTAAGACCCCCTATTTTTAATTATGCTTTTTATAAAATTATTCCCATATATTATTTTCTTATGCCTATGTATCTATGATACAGCAATATTCATGGATTCGCGCCCAAAATAACTACCAAATCGGTGCGCAACGCTTGCGCTAGGTCAAACCTGTCATACCCCCCTTAATAACTCAAACTTCGCACATAATAAACAATCTATGATTTCTTGCGAATTTGATATCTTGGGCAGTTAATAAAGAATTTTCGAGTTCTTTAAAAATCTTATTAAATTCAAGAGCTTGAGAGATGGAGTTTTATATTCTGCTTGGGGTCCGCATGTTCGAGCGTAGCGAGTTTCGGACCCCGGAATATAAAATTCCAGATATTAAGCCTTGAATTATAAGATTGTTAAGGCGAGGAAAGTCTTTATTAACTGCCAAAGATATCAAATTGTAAGGAAAGTAACTTGTTTATATGTGCGAAGTTTGACTCACTAAAAAAGCTGCAGATGATAGTCTATTGCTATCTGTCTGCAGCTTTCTTATTATCTTTATCATCTCTTATGAATATTGCAGGTATTCGCCCGTATTTTAAAGTTTTAAGGTGCTTCTTATTAGCATCTATAACCTTCTTCTCATCATCATCAAGACATCTTTTGGCTTCATCTATAAGCTCCTCAAGTCTTTTTTGCTTAGCCTTCTCATTCTCTAATAAAGACTGTAGTATAATTACACGTTCTGCCTTACCGGATTTATCCCATTTAGCTTTCAAAAACTGAGTTGACCTGTCATGTGCCTGAAAATCAGGAAATATATCAGGATTAACCTGAGAAAAAGCAAAATGTTCTTTTCTAAGCTGATCAAGTATATCAGCAGGACTTCGATTTTCTTTATAATCTTTCATATATCTTTAGTCTTCTCCTATATCCCATAAAACGTACGTAATTAGTATAGCTTAGTAAAGTTGTTGTTATCAACATCCTGGTAATGATTTTTAAGTTTTTATCCCTTTTACTCAACGCAGCTATGATTTTTTTGTGTACTATTAACAGTTTTGACTTTTGAGATTCGTGAAACTATAATTAAATTGTGGTTTTGTGTACTTATTCAACTCTAGGAGGATACACTTTTTTATGAAGCGTACTATGACCTCTAATCTTCTGCCTGGTATGGTCCTTGCAGAAAATGTTTATACGTACAATAACGACCAACTTATTCTTCCAAAGGGCGCCGTTCTTGATGATAAGTCAATTGCTAAGCTTGAATTCTATTCTACCGTCAATGTTTTGGTTGAAGACGAAATAGAAGAAATATCCAAGCCTTCAATTGATGAGCTTCAGACGCTCTCCTATTCTCAAAGACTCCAGCAGACAACAGAATTCAAACAGTTCAAACATGATTTTGAAGAAGCTGCCTCAGATTTTGAGAAAAATATAAATAATATAGTCCATAATAATCAGACTATTGATACTACTGCTTTGACGGCTCCTGTGCTTGAACTTATAAATTCAACCAATGGGCCTTCAAGTGTTTTTGATATGATGCATTCTCTGCGTCAGTATGATGATGCTACCTATACTCACTGCATCAATGTAGCTCTTATCAGTAATGTAACAGGTCAGTGGCTCAAAATGTCTGAAGAAGATATTAATATCTTAACTACAGCAGGTCTTCTTCATGATATAGGAAAGCTTGTCATACCTGAACAGATTATTACAAAGCCTGCCAAGCTGACTGATTATGAGTACACTATTGTACAGACTCATCCTCAGGAAGGCTATAAGATCTTAAAAGACACAGACCTTAATCCGCATATTAAGAACGCTGCTCTTATGCATCATGAAAGATGTGATGGTTCAGGCTATCCTCTTCATCTTGAAGCTTCGCAGATAGATCCTTTTGCCAAGATTGTTGCTATTGCAGATGTATATGATGCAATGACAAGTGCCCGTGTTTACAGAGGTCCTTTGTGTCCTTTCGTTGCTATCTCTCTTTTTGAAAGTGAAGGACTTCAAAAATATGATACAAATGCTATCATGACATTTTTAGGTAACGTTGTTAACACCTATCTGCTTAACCGCGTACGTCTTAACAACGGCCTCGAAGGAGATATTGTATTTATCAACAGAAATCATCTGTCCAGGCCTACAATTCGTATTGGCGAAAAGTATGTAGATCTTACACAGACACCTGATATATACATAGAAGAAATAATATGACAACTCGAAATTCTACTCTTGATAATGCTAAAGCTTTTGCTATTTTAATGGTCGTTCTGGCGCATATGATCCGGGACGGCCGCTATTTTGCGTATTTCGTCCCGGCTTCTGTGCCGGTATTTTTTGTTCTTGCAGGATTTACCTACCACCAGAGTGCATCATTTTTTTCTTTCCTTTACAAAAAAATCCGAACTATAGTGGTACCTTATCTGTTTGCCGGAATCATAAGCATCTTTATATTTGCTTTTTTGGGACAATTCGCATCAAACACTCTTTCAGAAGATATTTCAACAACAAGGATACTTCCAAACCTTCTTTACATGCTATATGGAAATGGCAAGCACAGCCATATGAAATGGAATAATTCACTATGGTTTCTTCCATGCCTTTTCATAGTCATGCTGCTTGTATATCTTATTGAGTCTATTGTATCAATTGTCAAGACCAATCAGTTTCATAAGCTTATACTTCGCATTATTCTGTGTCTTTTATGCAATATAACAGGTTTTTATCTGACCCAAAGGTCTTTAAATGTCGCTCTTCCATGGCATATTGAAACTGCACTTTGCAATGTGATATTCACAGAAGCCGGAATAACGCTTGCTCCTATAGCAAAATCTATTGATAGCTGCTCCGATAATACTAAAGGCAAAAAAATTACTCTCTTACTGGTATTTATCGTGCTTGCGACTTCTATAGCCTCCTTCAATGGCGAAACAAGTGCAAGAACCGATGAATATGGCACAAACTTCATTCTGTACTTTATAAGCGCTATGTGCTTTACACTTGCCTTTTTGTATGCCGGTAATCTTATAGGAAGCCGTATACATGCAATAACCTATACAGGAATGAATACCCTTCCTATACTCTTATGGAACAAGTATCCTGTTATAGTAATGCAGGCTGTCATAGGTAAGTTTACCAATGTGCTGGCAGATCCTGATTCACCTATAGCACTTCTTGTTTCTGTCATTCCTTCTATAATCACTATAGTTATATGCCTTATAGCAGGAAATATTCAGAAAAAACTTCTTCCTATCACTCTTGGCATAAAGTCCAAAAAAGAGCCTTAAGGGAATCCCTTAAGGCTCTTATAATATGTTCTGAATTAAGATCATGCCATCTTAAGTTCTGCTTTTCTTAATTCCTCATCTGTATCGACTTTCTCGATCTGAGCACCAAGTTCTCTTAACTTGATATCAAAATCTTCATATCCTCTTTCGATGAAATGAATATTGTCGATTGTTGTAAATCCATCAGCTGTAAGTCCAGCGATTACAAGGGCTGCGCCTGCACGAAGATCAGGTGCTGATATATCTGCTCCTGAATATCTCTCTACTCCGTTAACAATGGCTGCACTGCCTTCAACCTTGATGTTGGCGCCCATTCTCATAAGCTGATCAACATATTTAAAACGGTTCTCAAAAATGCTCTCTGTAACAATGCTTATACCACTTGCAAGTCCAAGTGCTACAGTTATCTGTGGCTGCATATCTGTAGGGAAACCCGGATATGGAAGAGTCTTAACATGTGTTGCTATAGGACGTCTTCTTGCCTCTACTCTTACTGCATCATCAGATTCATGTATTACACATCCCATCTCAATGAGTTTTGCAGATATAGACTCAAGGTGCTTAGGTATAACATTCTTGATAATGACATCGCCTCTTGTAGCGGCTGCTGCAACCATGAATGTTCCAGCTTCTATCTGATCAGGAATAATTGTATATTCGCTTCCATGAAGCTTCTGAACACCTCTTATTCTTATTACATCAGTACCGGCACCTTTAATGTTAGCACCCATACTGTTAAGGAAGTTGGCAACGTCAACTACATGCGGCTCTTTGGCAGCATTTTCAATAATAGTCTGACCATTAGCCATTGATGCAGCAAGCATGATATTAATAGTAGCTCCTACTGATACCATATCAAGATAGATATGGCTTCCTACAAGCTGCTCTGCTTCTGCGTTAATAATAGCATGCTCTATATTAACAGTTGCACCAAGCGCATTAAATCCTTTAATGTGCTGATCTATAGGACGAAGACCTATATCGCATCCACCTGGAAGAACTACCTGTGCATGCTTATATTTGCCAAGAAGGGCTCCTATAAGATAATAGGATGCTCTCATCTTCTTGATAAACTCGTTCTCTATAGTATGATTGCGTACCTGAGATGCATTGATCTTTACGCTGTGTCTGTCTACGCGGTCAACAAGTACTCCAATACTTTCCATAGCCTGCAAGAGGATATTAGTATCCCTTTCATCAGGCATATTATCAATATATACTGTTTCATCAGTCATGATCGCAGCAGCCAGAATAGCAAGTGCTGCATTCTTTGCACCGCCTATTTCAACTTCACCTGCCAGCGGATTACCGCCTTTAATGACATATTTTTCCATAGTTAACCTCATGTCTCAACCAGTGGAGACTAATGGTTTGATATTGACGAGCTTTAAATCTCACCAATTCCTTACAGATAATAATCTAAAAACTACTCTTTGTATGCATATACAGCGCCTTTGCTGCACCTACATAGTTGTATGCATTCGAATTATTACTTGCACAAGTTAGTATTATAACAACGAATAGCATTTTTTGCAACCAAAATAGCAACCGTTAACCATTCAGTAATTATCAGCCTTCAAGGGCTTACAAAATGGTCAATACAGGTAATTAAGCGGATTGACCTGAACACCGTTGATCAGTATTTCAAAGTGGAGATGAGCTCCGGTACTTACACCGGTATTACCACTAAGCGCTATCTTCTGGCCCTGTGATACCTGATCACCTACAGATACGAGTATCTTGGACAGATGACCATATCTTGTCTGTCTTCCGTCCGGATGATCTATGTAAATTACATATCCGTATCCGGATCCCCATCCGGCTCTTGATACAACACCGCCTGAAGATGCCATGACAGCTGTTCCAACAGGAGTTGCCCAGTCAACGCCCTTATGATACGAGCTGGCACCTGCTGTAGGTCTTGATCTGTATCCAAATCCGGAACTTAATCTTCCTCCGGAAATAGGCTTAATATATGTAGGAGGTACAATAGTTCCTCTTTCTACAATCTTGGCTACTGCTTCATATACAACCTCTTCCTTTATCGTCTCGTGAGACACCTCATTATCGTTTTCATAATAATTCATAACGATAACATTATGACGTCCGTCTGAGGGCTCCTGAAGGACCACAGACTTGGTTGTATACCAGGAATCATTATCAACATACTGGACCTCGGCCTGATAATCCTCTTCGAGATATTCAAGCTCTGTTCTTACTACTGTAAGCTCAGGTTCTGGAACTGTTACTATAATTTCATCCTCAATTCTTATGATTGAATTTTCATCTTCAATCGTAGGATTCATTGCTACAAGATCATCTACTGTAAGATTGTACTCTGCTGCAATCGTTCCAAGCGTATCGCCGCTCTGAACTTCGTATATCTGATTGGTCTCCTGATCTTTGGTCACTTCTTCTATAGCAACCGAAAGATCCGTAAGCTCGCTTTCAGGAAGGTAAGCTTCTACAACTTCTACCTTATCTCCAAAATCAAGTGTTTTAACACCAAGATCGTAATCTTCAAAATCCATGTCATCTGAAGTAAGTTCATTATCTTCCATGAATACTTCATCAAGATATTCTGCTATTCCGTATGATTTGAACTCGCTTATGGATCCTGATACTTCAAAATAGTTCTCAACTGATGAGAGTACTTCTGTTGTAAGGACATTAACCTCTCTGTCTGGATCGAGCACAAGCGTAGCTTCAAATTCATCATCATAATCGTACTTATCAAGAGCAGCATTAAGAATCTCAAGAACTTCTTCTTTGGTTGCCACGTTAACATAGAAATCGTTGATCTTGATAGTGTAGCACCTTTGAAGTGTTCCCTTTTCATTCTTTTGGAGAACTGCTTTCATCTTATTGATGATATCATCCGAACTATCCATTTTCTGCCATATGATATGATCGCCTGTAACTTCCATATCCGCTTTGGCAAGAACCAGTTCACTGTTATCAAGCTGCAATAATCTTCTGGCTTGTCTTAAATACTCATAGGCCTCTTCTTCAGAAGAAACAATTCCTACATTTTCTCCATTAAGAGTTATATAAAATATATTGTCTTCCGAAAAATCCGCTCTGATAAAACCGGGTATAAAAAACAACCATATAAAAGCAAATAAAATTGATGCTCTTATAAACCAATATCCTATTTTTCTGTAATGTCTTGTAAGATGTTTCATTTAAAAACTCAAAATCCCCAAAATATTCAAAATATTAATAGCTATTCCTGCAAGTACAGCAACCAGTGTAATAACAGATACTGTAGTACATGCATGATTTTTTTCTGTTGCAAGCTGAAGAGCTTCTATCTTACGATCAAGCTCTTTCTGTTTTTCTGAAAAGCCCTCAAGCACTCTCTGAAGCTGGCCTGATGTCTCATCTGCTACATTTATAGCAAGATGATCATTCTCATCCAGGATTCGTTTGATTATATCATCAGAAAGCTTTTTGTTCTCATCCTTAGATGATGCCTGAACATTTCTGTATACCTGAACACCTATATCATGAGTATATTTATGTTCCTCATCAAGTCTTTTAGCTATAAGTTCAAATAAGGCCTTATTCTTATCATCTATGCCAAGGCTAAGAGTATCAAGAAGAGTCTTACTATTATCTTCAAGGCCGGTGCTTATGGTATCAACAAGGGTCTTGTTACTATCATTTATATTATTATTTAAAAGCTCAAGAAGCTTTTTATTTTCTTCATTATCCGCATCCTTTGATTTATCATCAAGGTTCTTTGATAAATCTGTTATAAGGGATTTGAGCTCATCAGCGCCTTTTCGTATCTCCTCGATCTCCTGCTGATACTGAGCCACCTGAGTACGAAGCCTTTCTGTTTCAGCAGCTTCTGCGGCTGCATTTGCTTTGATCATTTCATTAGCACTAATCTTATCTGCAAGCTTATCCATTATATTGTCCACAATCCTTTCTCCCCATGTTCTGCTGTCTTTTTTCAATGCTGCACCTCCACACCCGAAGATATCTTAACATACTGTATAAAAACTGTGCATAGGATTTTGTTAATATTGCACAACATCTTATTGAGATGCTATATTTTTTTGTGCATGTTAACCGTGACTTTACTGCTTGTTCATATTTTGTACATAAAACCTGTCTATATTATATATGTAGTTAATTGATACAGACAAACAGATAGATATTTTTTCATAATAGCCCGGGTGCCGAAAGGTGCTCGGGCACTCCTCATTAATTGGGCTTTTACATTCATTTGATGATCATATTCTAAAACTTCTGATTTTCAAGTCTTTCACTTTCAAAACTTCTGATTTTCAAGTCTTTCGCTTTCCAAACTTCTGATTTTCAAGTCTTTCGCTTTCAAGACTTCTGATTTTCAAGCTTGCTGGCAATCTCCAGGATTTCATTATTAAGTGACAACATGCGGGCATCAAGCTCAGATACCATATGCGCACATTCAAGGAGTTCAGTATTTATGTGTGTTGGAGCATTACCTTCAAACTTATACTGTATCTTATGCTCAAGCGAAGCCCAGAAATCCATTGCTACTGTTCTGATCTGTATCTCAACCTTAGTATCAATAATACGGTCTGAAAGGTATACAGGTACAGTAACTACCATATGATATGATCTGTAACCGCTTGCTTTGGGATTCATAATATAATCCTTAACGGCTATGATCCTGATATCGCTTTGGTTACTGATAATATCCGCAATTGTATAGATATCATTTGTAAATGAGCATATTACTCTGATACCTGCAATATCATTAACATACTTAACCATATTTTCAATGGTTGATTCATAGCCATGACGCTTAAGCTTTTTAACTATGCTTTCAGATGTCTTGATCCTTGCTTTGATATGCTCAATAGGATTATAACGATGAACCTGTTGAAATTCATCATTTATAATCTCTATCTTAGTATTGATCTGTTTAAGTGCTGAATGATAGACGAGTGTGACCTGCTCCCAGGTATGAATATCCTGCTCGTTCCCGATTTTAAGTTCCAAGATTTTTCCCTCAATTATATTATAATTATTTGCTTCCCGTTTATTAAGAAGGACATGCTTTATAAAGAGCATAACTGCTATAAGTAATTCTGATCTTTCACCCTGTGATCAAATTTTACTTCTTATTATAAAATATATCCCAAACTGTAATCCCACCTATATCTTACATTCAAATGGGTACATTTGGCAAATATTACCTATATCAGTTCCAGTAATCTTTATTGAGACTGCATGCCTTTACAAGTCCCTTGGGAAGCCTGTTATAAATTTTACCAAGTCTGAAACCTATATATCTGCTGCCTACAAGCATTATATAGTGCGGAATCCTATAGGCTTTATGCGTATCCTGAAGATATCTTATTGTGCCTTTGACCATTTTAGCGCCTTCGGACTCATTGGATAATCCTTCAAAAATCTCCGGATGATCTTTCTGTGATACTCCAATATCAAAATTCCTGTGAAACTGCTGCATGCATGTATAATTGTGAGAATGAACTACTCCGGCATGAGGCATATATCTTGTAGCATATCCTGCCTTTAATGCAGTACCTGCATATATCATATCTTCATTGAAGATAGCTTTTTTAATAAAACCACCAAGCTTGTTATATATACTTCTTCTATACATCGCACATACATTTGAGCAAAAATAAGTTTTAATGCCAAGCTTTTCTACATCTGCCTGAGTTTTTCTTATAGATGATACCGAATAGTTAAACTTTCTTGCATATAATTCTTCAGGACTGCACTCAGGTCTTGGTATCTGTCTTGCATAGGATACTGCAAGCTTCTCATCACCATCAAATGCCTTGTACAGCTCCTCAATAAGCTTCCTGTCTGCTGGTATGGCATCCTGTGTCATGCATATAAAGAATTCAGCATCTGAAAAGAGAACTCCCTCATTTCTTGTACGGCCATGATCGAATTCCTTTTTGGCAATATGAAATATTGTCACATTAGGATATCTCGCAATAAGCTCCTCATCACTTATGAGCTTACCAAGTTCCTGCTTTTCGGTATTCATAAGTATGATCTTACCAGGCTTTATTGTCTGCTCATTTAGTCTGTCCAGAAGTGTAAACAACTCTTTATTTGGTTTGTATGTAGGTATTATTACATCAATATCATACATATTCGTTCTCCGTTCATGCTCATATATTACATGCAACGAGCCGGAGTGATCCCCGGCTCGATAATGCAAAGCCTTACGGCTTTAATATTTTATTATTATAAGCTGTACTTAGTTAGACAATCCGGCTGTCTTTTCTGCTATATAGCTGCTGTATTCCTTAACAGTATCAGAGCAGGAATAGTTTTCCTCTCCGAAAAGGAATTCGTGTAACCATACAACGTTAGATTCAAGTGTTATAGGTGCTACAACGCTGGCTTCACCAACTTTACCTGTTGCACGCATGGATTCCTGAGGGAATCCGTCTTCTCCAACAATTGAATATGTGCTTATCTGTCCAAGAAGCTCTATTATCTTTGAAAGTTCAAGAGATGTAGCCATCTCATCAAATACCTTATTAGCAATATTAGTAAGTGTATCTGTATCAGCATCATGTGCCTTGTCCATGATAGCCTGGATTACTTCTCTCTGACGGGCTGCACGAGCAAAGTCATTACCTGCTGTATATCTTATACGACAGTATGCTGTAGCCTGAAGGCCATCAAGTGTCTGCATTCCTGTGGAAGTAACTTCCGTATAGCTTATTCCAAGTTCCTTGGCCATTGTCTGCTGATAGTTGTTGATATGCAGTATCTCTGCATCATCAACTTCAATCTCAATTCCGCCAAGCTCGTTGATGATATCTGTAAGACCACCAAACCCTATAGTTACAAAGTCTGTGATATCAAGGTCAAGGTTGGTATTGAGCATATTGATAGCCTGCTGAGGTCCGCCGTATGCATATGCTGCATTACACTTGCTATAACCCTTGTCTTCAGTAAGATTAAGATAGGTATCACGATATACGGAGCAAAGCTTGATCTCACCTGTATCCTGATTGATAGAAGCAATGATTATAGAGTCTGAACGTGTTCCTGATGACAGGATTCCTTTAGTTGAGTCAACACCAAAGAGTGCTATGTTCCAATAACCTTTCATAGTCTCATTGTCTTTAACTACGTCAGCAATATTCTCATCAAGCTCTTCTTCATCAACTTTAACTTCTGTTACACTTGTAAGACCTGCTTTGATAAATACAAAATAAGCAGTAACAGCAAGAATTGCAATTACGAGTACCTCGGCAATAATAATTGCGATTGTCTTTTTATTATTTTTCTTTCTTTCGTTTCCAGCAGCAGGTCTTCCGTTTCTTGGATAAGTGCCCTGAGGTCTTGCTCCCTGCTGGGGATATCTTCCCTGTTGTGCTCTGTTTTGAGAATATCCATTACCCTGTCTTGGTTGTGAATATCCATTTCCCTGACCCTGTCTAGGCTGTGAATATCCGTTTGAAGGTCTTGCTCCCTGCTGAGGAGTTCTAGCCTGGGGATTTCTGCTTGGCTGTCTTGTTCCCTGAACAGGTCTTCTATTTCCATTATACTGAGGCCTTCCCTGACCATTATTTACAGGTGTTCCTGTAGATCTGTTATAGTTTCCTCTTCCGTCATGGTTATCGTAATTAGACATGTCCTTCTCCTTTGCCGCAAAAATAGAAAGAATATGGTCAATTTGCGGTCTCCAATAAAAAACATTTCTCCCTTTGACCACTTGTCTATTTTGCCACAAAACGGTTTTTTATACAAGTCAGACAGCTTAAATATCGCTTAAAGGCTCATGTATTCATGTTAATAAGCATTCTTTTTGCCATGAAAAAATGTTCCAAACAGTATTTTAATATCAAAGCCAACAGACCAGTTTTCTATATAATAAATATCATAATCAATTCGCTTACGAATTGAAGTATCGCCTCTATAGCCATTAACCTGTGCCCATCCTGTTATTCCGGGACGAACCTGGTGCTTGACCATATATCTTGGAATCTCTTCCCTGAACTTTTCTACGAACTGGGGACGCTCAGGTCTTGGACCAACAAGTGACATCGAGCCAAAGAGAACATTGAAAAACTGAGGAGTCTCATCAAAATTATGACTTCTTAGATACCTTCCAATTTTGGTGACTCTAGGATCATTTTTGGTAGTCCAGCCCTTGGCTTCTTCATTCTTGGTCTGAACTTCCATGGTCCTGAATTTATACATCATAAAGTTTTTACCGCCAAGACCCACTCTTTCCTGCTTGAATATGATAGGTCCTTTTGATGTAAGCTTTATACCAATTACCGCAAAGAGCATTATAGGCGAGAATAATATTATCGCAACAAGTGATCCTATTATATCTATTATCCTCTTTACCATCCTGTTACCTGTATCTGTAAGAGGCACATATCTTATATTGATAACAGGAAGTCCATCGATATCCTCTGTATAGGGATTGCTTGGAAAAAGAGATGTATAGTCAGGTATAAACTTGGTATGTACACCGGATTTCTCGCAGCAGGAAACCAGTTTTTCCAGGAAATCATAATAATCAAGCGAAAGCGTTATAGCTATTTCATCATAGGAATTAGCACTTATAAGTTCATTAAGCTGATCGATCGTTCCTATAACCTTAACACCGTGATAAGAAGTTCCTATAGGTATTCTGTTATCAAGTATTCCATTTATAACATATCCCCACTGAGGGTTCTCTTCTATTCTGCTTATATATGCTTCTGCTGATCTTGAATATCCGACTAAAAGTACATGTTTTAAGTTATATCCCTTTTTCCTCATAAAGCGGAGTATCTTACGAACCGCATAACGGGACAGGGACATTATAATTACATTAACTACAAAAAATACTGCAATGAGTTTTCGTGAGAAGTGATTCTGATGGACCATATAAAGAACAACTATGAATCCAAGAACGCCAAGAATATTGGCTTCAATGATATTACGGATCTCACTTCCGATCTTACCGGCTCTTCGCGGCCTGTACAGATTGGTTATGTTATAAAGAATAACATATGCAGGTACAAGAAAAACAAGTACACTAAAATACACTTCCCTTGGAAGCGCTACTTCAAGATCATAACTATCAAAAAATATGGAATAAAATCTAATATAGTATGACAGCACATATGCAATTCCAACTGTCAGCGCATCAACAAGGACCTGGATCCTGTTTAACTGCTTTTGATTGTTCTTTATCATAATACTCCGTCCCTAATCTAGATTATACCATATAGGAAAATATGAATAGCATTTCCCTATTAATTCAAGACTTAGGATCACGCAAATCTCTTTATGGTATTAATCCACATTTCTATCTGCAGGGCAAAATAATATTTCAGATTACCCAGATCAAATCTGACTTTCTTATCATGATTTTTGATGATCTTTTTAAATCCCTGCAATAGACCCTCTAAATAGGCCTTCCCAAGGCCCTTTTTGGCAAAAAATACCGCTTTTATGATTATCCCCGGTATCATAAGTGGAAGATTGATTATTATCTGCAAGGCAGGAAAATTCTTGTATATAAGATATATATTATTACCTGCCGTAAGTCTTTGCTTAAATTCGTTATACCTTGATCCTGACGTTGCGCTTCCTGCATGAAGTACTACAGCCAAGGGTTCAAGCATGTTGACATAGCCATAAACTCTGGCTCTGATACCAACGTCAACATCTTCAAGATAGCAGAAATGTTCTACATCAAATCCGCCTATTTGGGCAAACACTTCTCTTCTGTACAGAGCAGCACCTGCACAGGATGTGGTGATTGCTTTCCTGTCTTTAAATCTGGAAGAAGGCTTGTCTTTACCATCAGTAAAAGCCCATCCAAGTGCGCAGTAATAGTCTCCGCTATCATCTACTACATACGGGTTATTTAAAGATACCATAAGTGCCTGCACAGAAAAAGCCTTTTTCTTATGATTCATTGTTTTTTCCAGTTTTTCTATGCAATCCTTCCGGCATACTGTATCGTTGTTCAAAAGGAAAATATACTCTGTTTTGGCAAGCTCTATTCCCTTGTTTACTGCATTTGAAAAGCCTGTATTAGAATCAAGATATACAACTTTGCAGTCTATCTTCGATCCATCTTTACAGGTAAGCTTTCCTTCATAATTTTTTTGGAGATATTCAACACTTCCGTCTGTAGAAGCATTATCAATTATTATTATGTCTGAAGGCATGGTCTGCTCAAGAAGAGAATCCATGCATGCCTTAATATATTTCATCCCATTATAATTTGGGATTACAACCGTAGTTTTAGCCATACAAGCTCCATATTACATATAAATGTAGCTTTTGTTCAGTTTCTTTGCTCAGTTTCTTTGCTCAGTTTCTTTGTTTCATTTATATGTTATATTTCTTTGTTCAGTTTCTTTGTACCGTCATCTGCGGGTCCCATACAATGCGGTATCCAAGATGTCTTACTGCTTTACAAAATCTTATACTTTCTTTTATGATCTTATCCTCATCCCAGGTATCAGGAATTACTATATGCTTTCCATGTACCTTGATGACTGTTTCATCCTCAGGATCAGCATCAATATTCTTCTGACCCAGTATTTCCTTATTGCTATGGTAACTTAGTCCTGTAACTTCCTTAAGAAGGGGACGAAGCTTCTTCCTTATGCGCATGCACCTTAGATCGACTGCAAAGGCATCCTGCTGACATGCGGCCACATGCTGAAAACCACCGCTATAACCTTTTAACAGGCCATAATAAAGAGCTGTTCCATCTTCTTTATATATTCCGCCTACCAAAGTGCCCTTTTTGTCTGTTACCTTGCCACCTACAATGCCAATATCTTTACGTGTCCGGAATATTCCGTCAGGATATTCCATCCTGTAAAAGCCAACATGCATAAGCTCATCTACGCGTACATTAAATCCGCTTGCCTGCATAATGTTTTCAACAGCACATCTACCTGCTTCATAGGCATATTTTTTGCTGGCAGGATTAGCTGCAGTAGAATCTTCGTGACATCTCCAGTGATAGAGGATCCTGTTTATGTGCTTTATATTTTTTTCTTCATTTCTAAAGGAAAAAGAAATACAGGTCCTAAGTATCAGGTCATAATCCTGGGCACCATCATATTCTTTTCTTAAAAGATTTGCTTTTAAAATATTGGTCCTAATCGCAGTAAAATGGCATATGTAATTATTTGATAATAGGTAATCAAGGTTATAATCAGGTTTAAAATTTGGTTCATAAAACCTTGTCATATCTGTATCACATTTGTCTTCATCAGAATATATAAGACCGATTGAACACTTTGAAGGCTTCTCAATCCCAGTATTATCCATACTTACGATTATCTCTTTGGCAAAATAGTATAAAGCATCCGGAGTTATAACATCATCATGATCAAGAAGACAGCAGTAGTCCCCGCAAGCTTCTCTTATCGCAGCATTAGTATTTTCTGATATTCCGCCGTTACTTTCAAGATAAATATATCTTATCCTTGTATCATCACTAAAGCGCTCATTTACTATGTTTCTTAACCTGTCATCTTCTGATGCATCAGCTATTAAAAGCTCCCATTTAGGATAGGTCTGGCGCTTTACAGACTCTATCATTTCAATGAAAAATTTAGCATCAGTATTATAGCAGGGGACCAGTATACTAAATAGCGGAGCCTTTACAGACTTTGAAGTTTCATTCATTTCTTCTGTCTGTCTTTTGAGCTCATCTTCAGATACAGGTATATACTCATATTCTTTCTTCTGATCTTCAAGTCTTTCTCTTACAGCATAATATGCCGGACCAAGACCGTTTCTTTTGGCATATGCAATTGTTTTTTTGATAGATTCTAACATACAACCTCTTTTTTATTATATATTAGTAAAACTTCTACATCTCAGTATACCACACAAGGACTTATTATTGGCTATAGCATAAGATAACTCCCGGTTATCTTATGCTATAGATTTTGGGTAAGTCAATATACAAGTCTTACCCATAAAGCCAAGCTTAAAGAAGTTGCGGCCCTTAACGATATAAAAATACCCTCTTTCTCCGGATTCCCGAAAAAAGAGGGTACATATCATTTTAATCTTCATATAAGTCTTTGCACTAAAGACTAAATGACTATATTACTGACCGATAAGTTCCTTAACGGCAGCTGTAAGCTTATCTTCAAGCTCTGCAGCATTTTCAAGGCTTGTTCCCTTAACGCCCATATAGAACTTGATCTTAGGCTCTGTTCCTGAAGGACGTGCGCAGCACCATGAATCATTATCAAGTGCAAAGTACAAAACGTTAGATTCAGGAAGACCTGTCTTACCCTTTGTACCTGTTGCAAGATCAAGAGTTTCTCCTGTCTTGTAGTCACGGAACTCTTCAACAGTCCAATCACCGAACTTCTTAGGAGGATTACTTCTAAGCTTGTCCATAAGAGCTGCTATCTCTTTAGCGCCCTCAATACCTTTCATAGTGATTGAGTACTGACCTTCTTTGTAGTAGCCGTATTCATTATAAATATCTACCATAGCATCCCATGCTGTCTTGCCTTCATTCTTATAGAATGCAGCAAGTTCGCACAGCATCATAACTGCAACAATAGCATCCTTATCACGAGCATGTGTTCCTGCAAGACATCCATAAGATTCCTCAAGACCGAATACATAATTGTATTCATCATTATTCTGCTCGAACAACTTGATCTGCTCACCAATATACTTAAAGCCTGTTAATACTTCAATATAGTGAAGACCATACTTATCAGCAATTCTCTTAGCCATATTGGTTGTAACAATAGTAGTTACAAAAGCAGGACGCTCAGGCATAAGTCCAAGCTTTGTACGCTCACGAAGGATATATTCTCCTATAAGCATGCCGGACATATTTCCTGTGAACTGCATGTACTCTCCGGTCTTTGTATCCTTAGCATAGATTCCAAGTCTGTCTGCATCAGGATCTGTAGCAAGAACGATGTCAGCATCTTTTTCTTTTGCAAGCTCAAGAGCAAGCTTAAATGCCTTAGGATCTTCAGGATTAGGATAATCAAGTGTTGTAAATTCAGGATCAGGAAGCTCCTGCTCCGGTACAACATATACCTTGTTGAATCCAAGCTCTTTAAGAATTCTCTGAACAGGTTTATTACCTGTACCATGGAATGGTGTGTAAACGATTGTAAGCTTATCAGCCATAGCCTTGATTGCTTCAGGATGAAGGATCTGCTTTTTAAGTTCTACCATGTAAGCATCATCCATTTCCTTACCGATTACTTCATAAAGTCCGGCTGCCTTAGCCTCATCAGCAGGCATAGTCTTAACTTCATGATAGTCTGTGATAGCCTTAACTGCATCCATGATACCTGTGTCATGAGGAGGAGTTACCTGTGCACCATCTTCCCAGTAAGCCTTATAGCCGTTATATTCCGGCGGATTGTGGCTGGCTGTTACCATAACACCTGCAATACATCCAAGCTTTCTAAGAGCGAATGAAAGCTCTGGTGTAGGACGAAGCTCGTCAAATACATATGCTTTAATTCCGTTAGCAGCAAGACATCTAGCTGTCTCATCTGCAAATTCGGGTGAGAAACGACGGCAGTCGTAAGAAATAGCAACTCCCTTTTTCTTACCTTCATCTCCTGCTGTCTTAAGAATATAGTTAGCAAGACCCTGAGTAGCCTTTCTAACAGTATAGATGTTCATACGATTGGTTCCGGCTCCGATTACCCCTCGAAGTCCGCCTGTACCAAACTCAAGTTCTTTGTAGAAACGATCTTCTACCTCTTCTTCGTTGTTACGAATAGCAAGAAGTTCCTGCTTGGTTGTATCATCAAAATAAGAATCATTCAACCAGTACTCGAACTGTTTCTGTGCTTCGCTCATAATTCATCCTCCTCTTATCCTCTTATATGTATATTCAAGCACTTCTCATTATACATACCATTACCACAAAATATCAATGATCTCCTAAAACAGTATCTCCCTGACCATCAACATTTACAGAAAAATCACTTCTGTCCAGTGAAAAATTCTTGTTGTAATATGGATCACCTTTGGATAATATATCCTTCCATTTGGTTCTGAACATCTCTGATTCTCTATTGTAACGTTCTGCCTTTTCTCCGGAATCATCAAGACCTCTTGATGCAGACTCATAATGATAAGCTTCCGCAAAAGGTGTAAATACGTTAAGATAACCCTTTTGTCTTAATTTAAGACACAGATCCACATCATTAAGCGATATGGCAAAAGATGGATCGAGTCCTTTTACTTCATCGTACTTAGCTCTTGAGATCATAAGGCATGCGCCTGTAACAGCACTCATATCCTGAGCATAGCAAAGGCGTCCCATATATCCAAGATTAGTGCCCTCCATTCCATAATGTGAATGTCCGGCTGTTCTGTGAGCTCCAAGTCCGAGTATTACACCTGCATGCTGAATCTTTCTGTCAGGGAAGTACAATTTGGCACCTACTGCTCCGACATCTTTTCTTTGAGCATACATAAGAAGCTCTTCCATCCAGTTTACAGTAATTATCTGGATATCGTTATTAAGAAGGACAAGATAATCGCCATCTGCTTTAGAAATACCAAAGTTCATTACATCAGAATAATTAAACTTATCCTGGCTTCCAAAGTCTACGACTTTGACAAATGAAGCCCATGGCTCTTTGGCCAGCTCTTTGTAATAATCCCTTATTTCCTTTGACTTTGAGTTGTTCTCAACAACTATGATCTCATAATTATCCCAGGTAGACTTCTCTTTAATGGATGTAATACATCTCCTTAGATCATCAGCATGATCGCAGTTAGGGATAACTATAGAAATTTTGGGTCTTCCTTCGATTTCATATGATATTTTAAAAATTGTCTCAAAGGCCTTGGTACTTGTAATCTTGAAATGCTTGTAGCCATGTCTTTTAAGATGATCTGCAACAGCACCTCTTGCAGCTTCTATGGCATATGTCTTAGCTTCAATTCCTGATGCAACTGATCCTGCATGTGATCTCCAGTAGTAGAGGATCCTTGGAATATGAACTATGCACTTTGCTTCATCTGTAAGGCGAAGGATCATGTCATGATCCTGGCTTCCATCAAATTCCTTACGGAAAAGCTCAGTTCCGTCAAGTAATGTTCTCTTGAATACACTAAAATGACAGATATAATTGTTAGCTCTAAGCGTATCAACAGCATAATCAGGCTTAAAATGCATAGTTTCCATGTGATCTATGCTATTACCATGGAAAGTTGTCTCATCGCAGTAGATATAGTCAGCACCCTGTTCATTTATAGCTTTTACATATACATACAAAGCTTCCGGATGAAGGATATCATCATGATCAAAAAGACCAATATATTCGCCATCAGCCATCTTAAGGCATTCATTTGTATTACCTGATATACCGTCATTAACCTTGAGCTTTTGATAAGATATACGGCCCTTGCCATCCTTGTCCTGATACTCTTTTATGATGTCACCAACATAAGAATGCGCATCATCCGACCCATCAGCAAGACACAGCTGCCAGTTCTGATAAGTCTGATTCATTACAGACTCTATCATATCCCTTAGAAACTTCTCCGGAGTATTATATACAGGAGTAAGGATACTTATTTTGACCATATTGGGGAAAACAGCCTTAGCCTCCATTAACCTTTTTTCTTCATTCGGAAAGCTTGCTGTACCAAAATAGCTCATTGCCTTCTTTTCGCGCTTTTTGTAACCAATCTTGGCAATGATTCCTCTTAATGATCCAAGATTTCTTACACGATTATTCTGGCGCTTAATATAGTGATAGCAACTTCTGAATGGCTTAGACATTGCCCAGAGCTTGCTGTTTTTGATCTTATCAAGCTTTCTTTGAGCTTCATCTCTTTCTTCTTCAAGCTTAGCTATTCTTTCCGAAAGATCAGCGGTCTTTAAACGCTCATTTTCATATGCACTTTTATAGTCAAACTGTTTATCTTCCAATTAGCGTGCCTCTTCTATAACTTTTATTGTACTACCATAGTCTTGGTGCCCCAGTTCATGACTCTGGTTCTCGAAGTCATGTCCTTATAAAGCATTCCGGCCTGATATGTTCCGGATGGAAGAATTCCATCTTCTATCCTCAACCTGTAACCTGTGATCTCAACGCCCTGCTGGTCCTTAAGATTCTTCTCAACATCCTCTCTAAGCATATCATGTACTTTGAAAGAATACACGCACAAGTCCATAGGAGTCAGATCATCTGAACTTCTTACTCGTCTTAAAACAAGAAATCTGTTATATAAAGCATTATCAGAGCCTATTACAAAGCTATATCCTTTTATAAAATATCCTGTATTATTGACAGGCTTTTCTTTCCTGCCCTTATAATACATCTTGTTCCAGTTACTAAGAAGTCCGATGTAATCCGTACGGAACCATACACATTCATTGGTCCATTTAGACGGATATCCCTTTTTATTGACAACAGGGCTAAAACTCTCTATTTCATCAGGATTCATTATAGTCGGATCTGCCATTGTATAATCCTGGGCAACATCATCATTTATCAGTGCTCTGTGATAGAAAGGATCTCTTGCATACATATGCATATGACGCTTCATAAGAGTATCGTTCTCTTTCATAAGACGATCTGTCTTTTTGGCATCAGCATTGTCATCGCCTCTGCTTAGAGACTCATGATGTACAAGATTAAAATAATTACAGCAGATATTATAATATCCCTCTTCAAGCAGTCTGAAGTTAAGATCCACGTCATTAAAAGCTACTGCAAGGCCTTCATAAAATCCGCCAATAGCTTCAAATTTATCTTTAGAGACCATAAGACATGCAGCTGTAACACCGCACATATCATGAGTTCCCCTGTTAGCTCCAAAGTACCACTTCTTAAGGTCAGACAGACGCTGCAACTTGTGCATAGGTCCTATATGAATTGCTGTAAGACCTGCATGCTGTATAAGACTTCCATCAGGATTAAGGCTTGGATCAGAAGGATATAACAGCTTACAGCCTACTGCGCCAGCGTGTGGAAGCATAGCATAATAGGCAAGTTCCCTAAGCCACTCTCCACTTACAATTTCTATATCATCATTTAGAAAAAGAATTAAATCTCCCTTAGCATTCTTTGCTCCAAGATTGCACATATAAGAGAAATTAAAGTCTTTCTTTTCATAGATATAACGTATATCTACTAAGTTATTGGAACTGTCCTTTAAAGAACTGATCCTTTTTATAAGGCTTTCGTATTCTTTTTTATTATCTTCGCTGCTTCCGTTATCAACTACGATAATCTCATAACTTACATTCTCTGATCCGCTTTTATACTTTACAAGGGATGTAAGACACTGATCCAGGACTTCCGGATGGTCCTTTGAAGGAATAACAATAGATATTT
>NZ_JAILQF010000215.1 GCF_024699075.1 Butyrivibrio sp. | reverse complement strand
ATGGAAAGATTTATTTTCATGGGGCTAAAGAAGGTCATAAAATTGATGCAATAAAAGCCTGCGATAAGGCGAGCTACTGCGTCTATGACGAAGGATATCGCAAGGAAGGCGATTGGGCACTTAATATAAAAAGCGTTATTACTTTTGGCAGAATAAGACTTGTTGATGATGAAGATACAGCACGCAGAATCTGTACAGAGATTACAAGAAAGTTTACTGACGATGAAGAGTACCTTCAGAAAGAACTGACCAACGCATTCCCTAGAGTGCAGTGCTTGGAACTTACACCGGAGCATATGACAGGCAAGCTTGTTAATGAGTCGTAGTAAGTTATTTTGGAATATAAAATGACATAGGCGATGTCTTATGTACATACAAGTATGGATGCCTCAAATATGATAAAGATGATCAAATGTATAATAAATGGACGTTGGAACACATTCATTCTGTTTTAAGACTTGTTCATGATAATGATTCTGCTGCGTTATATGAATATGGGTGGCACTTGATCATTAAGAATCCTGGCAATTTAGATGCGTTAGTAGATTCACTTGGGTATTTCCAAAAAGCTGCAAAGAACGACTATTGGCCAGGAGCCCATATGTTTTTTCAGTTCACAGAAGATTTAAGGATGACTGGTACTGAATTACCAGATTATTTACCAATGTTATCAAAGGTGGAATGGTATAGGGCACAAGTGCAATTAGGATATTCAAAAATGCTTTATGACATATATGCATACAAGGAGTGTGCAAAGCGTTTTCAAAAAGCATTATGGCTAAGAGATGATGCAGTTGAAGCCGCAGGATTGTTGGCATTTGTGCTTAATACAGGATTAGTAGAGGATTCTTTGAGGGATGGATACTCAAAAGCTAATATTCCTATGTACTTTGAAGCGGGATTAAAATCTAAGAATCCTTTTACGTTGTATCAGCTTGGAGCTCTTTATTTTAACGGAGTTGGAGAAAAAGCAACCGGGAAAGATATGAAAAAATCATATGCTTGTTTTGAAGCAAGTTACAGTTTGGAAAAACAAGGGATGGTTGCTGGACAACTTGGCTATATGAATCTAGTGGGAGATGGAACTGAAGAGAATATTGAAAAAGCTATTAGATACCTTGAAGCAGGTTATAAAGCAAAGGATTCTAGTTCCACACATCTTTTAGCGCAGTGTTACGATAATGGATGGGGAGTTACAAAAGATAAAGCTAAAAGCGAAAGATTGATGTTAGAAGCAGCAAAGTTACCTGCTCCTGATCAAGTTAGGGGGACATGAGGCATCGACCTTCTGCGCATGAAATCACAAAACTTACAGAGGTTTTTGATAAGCTGCTCGTGCCTCGGAGATTTATAGTCGGCTTATCAGGAAAAGTTAATAATCGGAAAATCTCAATGACTTGTAAAGGTGACTTTCCCTTTCCTTTTCAAGCTCTTGGACAACACTTTGAATTGGAGGTGACGGGTCAATATGCAGGAAATTGAGTTTTATTGCAAGAAGTGTAGGAAGACTATGAAGATGTCTTATGCACTTACCGGAGATAAGGACGCTCCAGTCATGAACGGGATCAGCTTCAGGTGCCACACAAACAAGTGCACCAGAGTAGTTACCCTAAAGAATTTTAATGAAGGGAAGATAATACAGAGAGCAAACGCATCCGGCAGATGCTATCTGTAAATAAATTAGAAATCAGGCGCGGTGATCCGTGCATAACAAACACAACTAAATGAGGGCATCATGATATGGGGGGTATAGCCCACCGCGGACGCATGATAAGAAATCAGTTAAAGGCTGAGTCTTATTGTGCGTCCTTTTTCTTTGTCCCTTTTTCTGGTTTCAGCCCGGAAAGAGGGAGAAGATGAAGAAAACAGCAATCGATATCACAACTATTGGCGGAAGGATCAAAGCAAAGAGAATAGAGGCAGGTTTATCACAGGAAAAGCTTGCTGAGATGCTGATGATCAAGCAAAATACGCTTTCTAACTATGAGAATAACTCTCATGACGTTCCTACAGATGTTCTATCTGGCATTTCCAGGATCTTTAATACAACACCTTCATACATTATCTGGGGTTCCTGTGAGGAAGATGACTGGACCACTGAAGTCAGAAGCCTCTTAAGAAACATTAAGAATCCTAAAGTTCGAGAAACAGCAATTAAGCAGCTCAAAGCTTTGGCTGAGATGGATGAGGCACTTAGCTGATATCACAAATCGTGATGGAATTATCACAGATGGGGTAGGGTATTAAGTTATATGAACTTTTATCATGAATACATAAACAAATAAATCTCACATGCCTGAGATGGCCATTAAGGCGGTGGGATGCATAAGGAATTCAGTAATTGGAGAAATCCATTGCTGCTTCCTGAGCATCCACCGTTACTTACTGTGCTATCTCTTTTTATCAGGAGTCGGTGGAATTACACTGGCTCCTTTTTGCATCCTGCCGCAGATGGTTACAGGCGGAAAGGACAAAATAATGAAAACTATGGTTCCAAAAAATGAATTCGGCTTATTTGCTGACATAAAAGGAGTGCCGAGGATTGACAGTATGAC
>NZ_JAILQF010000421.1 GCF_024699075.1 Butyrivibrio sp. | reverse complement strand
TCACTTCCTGAAGATGGCGGATATTTCTATGAGACAACACCTTATGCTCCTCATAGCCCATATTCTGCTTCAAAGGCAAGCTCTGATATGCTTGTAAAAGCTTATATGGATACATATCACTTCCCTGCTAATATTACTAACTGCTCCAATAACTATGGACCTTACCAGTTCCCGGAAAAGCTCATTCCGCTTATCATTCACAATGCACTTGAAGGCAAGAAGCTTCCTGTATACGGAGATGGTAAGAACGTTCGTGACTGGCTCTATGTAGAAGATCACGCCAAGGCTATCGATATGGTTCAGGAACAGGGAAGACTCTTTGAGACATACAATATCGGCGGACACAATGAGAAGCAGAACATTGAGATCGTTAAGACAATCATCGATATTTTAAGAGAAGAGCTTACAGATGATGATCCTAGAAAGGCTCACCTTTCATATGATCTCATCACATATGTAGAAGATCGTAAGGGTCACGACAGAAGATATGCTATCGCACCTGATAAGATCAAGGCTGAGATCGGCTGGGAGCCTGAGACAATGTTCAAGAAAGGCATCCGCAAGACTATAAAGTGGTACTTCGAGCATCAGGAGTGGATGGAGCACATCACTTCAGGTGACTATGAGAAATATTATGATGGAATGTACAGCAAGAAGCTTGCTGATTGATAATATATAAGGTTAAGAGGGATTTTAAATGGCACAGATTAAAGTTGAAAATTGCGCAGATATAGAAGGTCTTAAGATTATCACACCTACAGTTCATGGTGATAACAGAGGCTACTTCATGGAGACTTACAATAAGCGTGAGTTTTATGAAGCAGGAATAGATGTAGAATTCGTACAGGACAATCAGTCTGCTAGTAAGAAAGGTGTTCTAAGAGGTCTTCATTTCCAGAAGAATTTCCCTCAGGATAAGCTTGTAAGAGTTATAAAAGGTGAAGTCTTTGATGTTGCTGTAGATATTCGTAAAGATTCAAAGACTTTCGGAAAGTGGTTTGGAGTAGTTCTTTCAGAAGAGAATAAAAAACAGTTCTTTATTCCTAAAAACTTTGCACATGGATTTCTGGTTCTTTCCGATTATGCAGAGTTCTGCTATAAATGTTCAGATTTCTGGCATCCTAATGATGAGGGCGGTCTAGCTTGGAATGATCCTAAGATTGCAATTGAGTGGCCACAGCTTGTAGGAGAATACAAAGGTAGCGCCTCCGCAGAAGGATATACGCTAAAAGATGGATCTGCGTTAAATTTATCTGATAAAGATCAAAAATGGTTGAGTATAAATGATACTATTAAATACTAATATTCTTTGAGCATTATAAACACAACTATATAATTAAGAGAGAGGCTACTTATTTTGATATGTAGCCTCTTTAAGGTTATACTTAAGGGACAATATACAAAAGATATATTTATAAGTAATGCATACATCGGAGGATTATCATGCCCACAACAATTTCAGAAATGACCATGTCTAATATAGAAGAAATCCTTCCTCTATACATAGATTATTACAACAATAATGAAGGCGTCTGCTGGACCAGGGATACAGCATCTAAGCGCATTCATCAGGTTTTATTAATAGAGGACTCCTATTCTTTAATACTTAGAGATGAGGATAATGTAGCAATCGGACTTGCTATGGGATACTTCAAGCAGTATGATGATATAGTTGGTTATACACTTGAAGAAATCGTTATCGCATCCGGGTATCAGCACAAAGGATTAGGAAGTACCCTGCTTCAAGCATTAGAGAATAATGTTAGAGATAAAGGAGCTGCATGCATAGAGCTTCAGGCGGTCAATGATGATATGCATGAGCATTTTTATAAGAAGGCCGGATATGGCAATGCAGCAAACTTTGTAATGAAAGTAAAGTGGATAGCCTAAGCTATATAATAATTAAATATTTATGTTAAAGAAGAAGTAACGAAAGTAAAAAACGTATTTACAAGAAGCTTTAATTCATACTATTAGTTCAAATATTATAACGATCATAAATTATGAGAGGATAAGTTATGAGCAGGAAAACTGATAATATATTTAACATAGTATTATTTTTTGGAGTATTAGCTAATTTTGTAAGATTGTTTCAGCATACCATATGGGCAGATGAGTGTTTTACTGTTAATCTTGTACATGAAAATATAAGTGGTATTATTGAAGGTTCCATAAAGGATGTTCATCCGCCGTTATCATTTTTATTAGATAAATTATTCTGCGCAATATTTGGTTATAGTATACCTGTTTTCAAATTTGCATCATTATTTCCAGTGATAATATTAGCGGCTGTTGGCTATAAATGGCTAGCATATCATTTTGATAAGAACTCTGGGCTTATATTTGCATTTATGGTATTTTTTATGCCTACGTCCTTTTATAATACAGAAATAAGAATGTATAGTCTGGCCTTATTCTTCATAACGGCTTTCTTATTTGCAATTATAGAAGGAGTCGTATATGACAATCATAAATGGATAATAATATCTGCAGTTCCTGCTATTCTAGCAGCATATACACATTATTTTGCACTCATTACTACCGCAATTATATATGCATACTATTTTCTTTATATTTTGATTAAAAAAAGAGAATGCTTAAAAAATATTATTATATCCATTCTTATATGTTTTGTATTTTACGGACCATGGATTATAGTAGTTATCAATCAGGCAACTAATGAGAATGCCTACTCTATGGGATCTAATTCACTTATATATTATTTGAAACCTATGATTTCATTTGTATGTATGTTCTTTGGTACTATCAGAAATCATTCGGAGATCAATATTATAGCCCTGGCGTTAACAGGATTACTTATAGTCTTTATAATGTCTGCCTTATTAGCATATGTTATACAGAACAAAAAGAGCTCTGATCCTAAAATTAAGAATTATATGAGTATACTTTTTATGACGATTGTTGTATTCATCTTGTTATATATAGTCGGGTGCTTGATGGACATAATGTCACATAAGTTTGTAGCCAGATATTTATATATGACAGTTGGAATGCTCTATATACTTATTTCAATAGCATTGTCTTTTTGCTTAGAGCAAAAGATTTTTAAACAAGTTGTTATTTTGGCATTAGTGATAGTACTTTTTGATTTTGGAAGCACAGTATACAATGAATTTAAATCCGATCATGAACATGATGCCACAATTAAATATTTGGAAACGGAAGTAGGTAAAGATGATGTAATTATTACAGATAGCAGAATTGATAATTGGATCGTATATGATTATTATCTTAAAGATGTTAATTATGAGTTAGGAATAGATATTGATAGTATAAATGAATTAGCTGATAATAGTACAGGTGATATATTTTTCATTCACAATGATCTGGATGGCAACATCGCAGATCCAGGTGATGGATGGAAGTATGTAATGGCTTCTGAATTAGCTGAAAACGATATAAT
>NZ_JAILQF010000417.1 GCF_024699075.1 Butyrivibrio sp. | reverse complement strand
AATTCTTAATAACTACAAATCACAGCCCTTATCAGTCACACAAAGCTACAACACCAAGGATATTTCTAACACAGAACTGAACATCACCAAGTGTGATCTTTCCTTCATTAACACCGCTTATAATATCGTCAACATTGCCTTTAGATCCGGGCATCTGAACATCATTACCAGCTGCTATACAATCAGGACTGGATGCACTTGGATACTTAACATTTGCAGGTGCAAATCCCATAGACTGTGCATCCTGGCTTGAGAACCAGTCAGTCATTACAAATCCTTTGAATCCCCATTCATCACGAAGTGCTCCCTGGAGAAGGTCCTTATTATTGGCAGAATGTATACCATTTATAAGGTTGTAGGATGTCATAAGTGAAAGAGGCTGAGATGTCTTAACCGCTATCTCAAAGCCGCGCAGATATATCTCACGCATAGCTCTCTCTGAAATATGAGCATTATTGTACATACGATTATCTTCCTGTGAGTTAGCTGCAAAGTGTTTAATTGTAGTTCCCTGTCCTGCAAAACTCTGAACACCCCTTGTATCTGCTGCTGCGCACATACCTGAAACAAAAGGATCCTCAGAATAGTATTCAAAGTTACGTCCGCAAAGAGGGTTTCTGTGAATGTTCATACCAGGTGCAAGCCACAGATGAACATGGAACTGCTTCATTTCCTTACCTACTGCACGGCCCATCTTCTCTATAAGATCCATATCCCAAGACTGAGCTAGAGTAGATGCGATCGGAATAGCTGTACAGTACTGATAATAATCAATTGCATCTGAAGGTGTATCCTCAGGGAAAGGATTCCTGGACATACCAAATACCTCTCCGCCAGGAAGAACTACATCATCTTTAGTAGCTTTAAAGTGAGGCTGGAGTCTAAGACCTGCAGGGCCGTCAGCATTAATTGTAGGAATGATCTTCCTGTCAGGAATGCCTATTGTCTCTCCGGCAGCACCTACCACTGAACCTGAAGCAGAACCTACTACATTAGTTGAACTCTTATCATAAAGTCCAACACAAAGACCTGCCATTTCTTCCAAGGACAGCTGCGCTATAAGTTCATCAAGGGTTGCTTTACCATTTTTTACATCGTCCATTGTAAGCTTTTGGTCTTTACGATTATCCACAAGAACAGGACGATCTGTCTGATACTCTATTGTAGTAGTTACAAATTTAGAACTATTGAGCTCTATATGTTTAAGAGAACTTACATCCTCCAGAGCTCTCTTAGGAGCATGTATCTCTTCTACAGCTTCATCCATCTTAAAGAGGTTACGGCATTTAATTGTAGTTACATCCTCATCAAGCACAAGAACTGCAGCTAGTGTAGTATTCTCACAATTATTACCTACTCTTACTATATATTCGCCTTTTTCAAGTACATAGGAAGCTTTAGCTGTATCATATGAAGCCATGCTCTTAGTGTCAAAAGAGATTGTAACTGTCTCTTTTTGTGAAGGTCCAAGAAGACTTGTCTTTGCAAATCCTCTAAGTTCCTTTAAAGGCTTTTCTATACTTCCTTCAGGGGCTGTCACATAAACCTGCACAACTTCACGTCCTGCAAATTCTTTACCGGTATTGGTAACTGCTACAGATACGTATACCTTATTCTCATCAGCAATTACATTTTCAACTTCGCATGAAAAGTCTGTATAACCCTTACCATATCCAAATGGATAAGCAGGCTTAATACCAAAAGTATCAAAATATCTGTAACCAACATATATACCTTCTGTATAATATTCGTCATCAATATTTCCATTGTTATGGCTAAAAGTCTCGGATGATGGATAATCACTATAATTTTCAGCCCAGGTATCAGTAAGCTTACCTGAAGGAACTGACTTACCTGTAAGAACATCAGCAACTATATGTCCTCCAATATTACCCATCTGACCTACTATCATTACAGCATTTATACCTTCAGTATTTCTAAGAGGCTTTGTATCAATAACTGCGCCTGTATTTAAAAGAACGATAGTCTTTTTGTAGTTTTGTGCAAGGAACTTTATATTAGAAACCTCAGCATCATCAAGTTCATAGTCCTTTTTGACATTAAATCTGTCAGCACCTTCGCCAGAATTACGACTGATAACATAAATTGCAGTATCAGCATTCTTTACCTCTGTTATAAGATCTTCAGAAGGACCTGTAAAAGGATTGGAGAACATGACCATAATAGGAGGAACATGCTGTTCTTGTGCCTTCTTATTGATCTCAGCCATATATTCCTTTTGCGCATCCTCAAGCTTTTTATCATACTTATCAAGCCAGTCATCAGATAATATCTTAAATCCTGCTGTCTTAAGTCCTTCATAGATATTGATAACTTCCCTTGAGTTAACATCGCCTGAACCCGTACCACCCTTTACGGTATTTCTGGCACCGCTTCCATATAAAGCGATTGTTCTTTCCTCTTTCTTAAGAGGAAGAGCGCCATCATTTTCAAGTACGACCATACATTCTCCGGCCAATGATCTGACAAGTGCCTGATTCTCCTTCTCCAGAACTGTCACTTCATCAGAAGTAAGTGCATAAAACTTTCCCATATGCTAGTAACCTCCTGCATTATATAGATTTTTGCTTTGTTATAACGGAACACGTGTCCCGTATTCGATATATAGATTATCTCATATAAGATTCATAAATAAAAGAGGTGAAATTCAAAAAATTAAAACTGACAAGCCAAAAATAAAACAGACATGTAAAGCCAGATAGCCAATACATGTCTGTTTAATACAGTTTTTATTTAATTAAAAGCCAATACATCAGCTTATAAGAAGCTTTTCATCATCAGCCTTTTCCTCTTCCTGGATATGCATATAATAATCTTCAAGCTCTTGTCTGCATCCCATGAAAACACTAAGCATATTAGGATCAAACTGACTGCCCATACCATCTATCATGATCTTGGCAGCTTCTTCATATTTGATAGCCTTTTTGTAATAGCGCTGACTTACAAGTGCATCGTAGACATCTGCAATAGCCATAAGCCTTGCTTCTAAAGGTATCATCTCTCCTACAAGACCTTCCGGGTATCCTCTTCCGTCCCATCTTTCATGATGATATCTTGCAACATTATAAGCTACATCTACAAAATGCTTTTCTTCAACGCCCTTCAAAATGAGATTAACAAATTCGCCACTCTTAACCGAATGAGTCTTCATTATATCGAATTCTTCCTTAGTCAGATCTCCCGGCTTACAAAGGATAGAATTCTCAATAGTGATCTTGCCTATATCATGCATAGGAGCCGCTCTTACTATATCCTCAGCATACTGCTCGGATATGTTATAAACTCCCTGCTTTTTGGCTTCATTAACGACTATCTTTATAAGATCACTGGTACGCTTTACATGACCGCCTGTATTGTTATCTCTGTTCTCGACCATGTTCGCAAGGCCAAGAACAACTTTTTCCTGAATATTCTTGATATTCTCAGTCTTCTGGTCAACTTCCTTGTTAAGGGTACTATTATAGTCTTTCATAACCTGAAGAATCTTCTCTTCTTCAGTAACATCGTCAATATCAAAAAGATATCCCTGGATCTTGCCATCTTTTCTTATAGAGAATTCTGAAATCTCACACTGGCAGATCATATCACCACGATTGAATTTTTTGACATTCTTAATGTCTCTTCTGTAATCATCTATAAGACTGTAGAAGATTGATCTTAGCTCGCTTTCTGCAGGAAGCATCTCATCAACTATTTGAGTCCTTAATTCCGGAATAAAGTCATATATCTTGGTATTGCAGCTAAGGAAGTTCTTATCAAGGTCAAATGCAACATATCCTTTAGTTCCATGATATTTCTGCTGCTCAGATATAAGGCAGGCTATGTCATGAGTATGAGCATGATCATAGTTAAGAGCAATAAGAACATCCGCAGTTGCATAAAGTGCCGGAAGATTGGAAAAGTCAACATCCATGAGTTTCTCTATGACATATACAAATATTCCAAGTCCAGTCAGAATTGAATATAAAGCAAGAGTTCTACGTGAATAAGTACCTTTTTTGACAAATGCTACGATCATAAGTGCAAGCATTATTCCAAGTACAATCGTAAGATATATCCAGTGAATCGCCATTAGAGGTCCGCTTATCATCTTGGTCGCCGTACCCATGCCTGTATCTACAAGAGTCATGCTCTTATAATACAAGTCATTGTCAAAACATAGCCATATGATGAACATATGAAGGAAAGCTGCGAAATAGGCTATGATCTTCATCCACGATCTTATGGATAAACCCACAAAACGCATTATGTTAAAGATAACTGCTGTAAGTAGAACTGTACTGTCCAAATATATAAAACAAAAGCACAGCTTAGCTCCCTCTACAGTAGTAACCCTTGTCTTAAGCCAGTATCCAAGTATTACTACCGGAACAAGGATAACAAGTGTCCAGTAATATATATCAATATTCTCATAGTTTTTCTGAGCCATATAAATAATAACAAGCACAGAAATAATCAGAAGTAAACCAAAATAAGAAGTAATCATTTACCAGATTATCTCACTTTCTCTGGGGACATATTCCCCAATCGGATTTCTATCAACTATATCCTGATCTATTTCAAAGTAGAAGTCATTGCCATTACCATAGGTGTCAGTAATACTAAGGCTGGACCCCATTGCATCCAAAAGTCCCTCTATAAGGTCCATGCTTATACCGCTTTCTCTTTCTCTATGGTAGTTATTGTCCGCCTCCATATACTTATGGTAATATTTGATCTTCTCGTCCGGCTCAGTGCTTGATTCTACTTCCTTAACTGTTATAAGAAGATGAACCTTGGAATCACCAACAATCTTTCCATATATTCCAAGTCGGATTCCGCCATTTCTATTACGGCTTATCGTATACATTATAAGATTAATAAGAACCTGTCTGAGTCTTACATAGTCTCCATGTAGCTTATCAGGAATTGTCTCTGTGATATCTGTCTGGTAATCAATTCCTGTATATTTGACCCTTGGCGCAATAAGCTCATATATCTCATCAAGAAACTCTCTTAATGAATAATCATCCGGCTTAAGCACAAGCTCTCCAACCTCTAGATTAGAATAATCTATAACACTGTCAACTTCTGCCATAAGCACCTTTCCGGAACTTATAACAGACTTTGCATAAGATTCAATATTCTTATCATCAGTCCGATTTAATATAAGATCTGTGAGTTTGATCATTACATTAATAGGAGTTTTGATCTCCCTTGATATACTTGCAAGAAATGCACTCTTGATCTTACTTTCTGATTCTGCTCTTTCAACCTGGCTAAGGATCTTATCTATTTCTTTCTTTTCATCATTGATCTGTTCGATTGTAAATAAAACTTTCTCAACCGGTCTTCCTGAACCTGCATCCATATCAATAAGACGGATCCTGCTCCATCCAAATCTCTTGCTTATATATTCAATTGATATACTATTCCTATTCTTCATTCTCTCAGGAAGAGTTGTAAGGTCACCAAATTCAAGCAAAGGCTCAACATATGACTCTGCAGCATAATATCTGTACAAGTTCTTGAACTGCTCATTGGCACCAAGATTTTTAGGGCGATCCTTATCAAGACCTTCAGGGAAGCTGACAGGTATTATCCTGTCTTCGACTATATCAACTATATAAATGATAGTATAAAGACCTGACATGCTGGAAAGACCGGACTTACGAAGCTCCATCTCCCTATCTGCCCTTTTATAAACATAAGCTGCAGTAAAATACATACCAAGTGCAAAAAATTCCCATACAAGCAAAAGACCTATAACAAGGGATATAGGACCTTCATAATAATTTTTGTGGAAATAATAATAGAAAGTATAATCTGAAAGATCTACGCTGTCTTCATAGTAAACGATAAATCCTACAACAGTCTCATCTCCCGGCTTGATAGGCATCTCACGCATACTTTCCTCAGGATAATATACAATGTAATCACCTTCATCAAGCGGAATCAGAAGATCTGACTCATCCTTCATAAACTCAAGCTTTATATCTTCTTCATCATAATTGGCAAGATTGATGGTCTGCACTACCTCATTATCCTTGCCTACATTCTGATGAATCTCAACATCACCATTCCAGAACTGATTAAGATAGCAGGGTCCCTTTATATTGACTCTAAGTGTCCATGAACTGATAGAACTTGTAGTTCCATTAAATACGCGGGCATCTGAAATAATTCCATATATATCAAGATCTCTCTTGATCCAGCTGGATGTATTACTCCCCCTGTAGTGAATATCCATGGAAGTCTTAGCCGACACATCATCAAGTGAGTCTGCATCAACGCTGCTATAAGTATGTAATGTTGAATTAAAAGTTGATATGCTAAAGTACTGTATAATAATGCACATAACCAGTAACAAAAAAATTGCTAAAAGGGCCGTGTGCATCTTCTTCTTGAATTCAGAATTCATCTATCTCCCCTACTAAAAACACTTATACCCACAACAAGCTCTCCGCAATTTTCGGAGAGCTTATCGCTATGATAATACTATCTTATAATAATGGATAATTATATCGCAAACAAGTAATTATTGCTTTTTCGTATTTTTTCGCTATTTTGGAAACTTTTTTTACCTTTGTGATTTGAATTACTGGCAGATGATAAATGGTTTTTCTCATCTTAAAAATGTATTAATTCAAGGCATAATATCTGTACTTTTATATTCCGGGATCCAAACTCGCTTCGCTCAAACATGTGGATCCCAAACAGAATAAAAAAGTACAGATATCATGCTCTTGAATTCAAATACATTTTTAAAGAACTCGAAAACCATTTATCATCTGCCAGCAATTTCAAATCTGCAAAGCATACGCTACTTTTATAAATACGGAGATATACCTACCTCACTCTCTTAGATACAAGCATATCTACTATTCTGATAAAGCCAAGACATAATTCTTTCATAGAACGCTTCATAACAGCTCCCTTACCTGTAGCAGGTTCATATAGGAGAATTTTCTTATATCTATATACATCCCATGGAGAGTCAAGTGGAGTAATAACCTTTATGCCCTTCTTTGATGGTAAGAACCATCCATTAATAGTAATCTTCTTACTAACAGGTCCCCTGAACCTATCAGGCGTATAGTACTCTCTTAGATCACTCTCACTAAAGTCATTTCGTATCTGACTCTTAACATAAGCATATTCTTCAGAAGATAGTCCAATATCTTCTATAGGCCTCATACCACACTTATTGCGATAAGTCTCCATAAGCTCCTTGTGAATAGACTCAGGATCACTTGCAAGAAGCCAGTCTCTGCCTTTTTGAAAATCCTTAAATCCTCTGTATACAAATTCGCAATCAGCATATCTATAACTAATAAGAAGTCCAATATATCTTCGTATAGCCCAAAGCCTATAAGTCTTGTCCAGCCTCTTTCTTTCAAACATATCCATAGTGATAAGCGTATTGCGCATATTGTAGTACTGCTTAACTCCGGGATATACCAGTTCAAAACCCTGATGCCATACACATATACCATTAAGGAATACTATCCCTCTATCAACCTGCTTCATCCCAAACTGAATATCATCATGATGTACGAATATCGGAAGAGGCATATTCTCTTTATTAATTGCATCCATATTGTAACAGCAGCACCACCAGGCTCCGTACATATCATGCTCAGAACCTGTTCCAGTCATCCAGTCTGCTGTGCAGTTATCAAAATCTCTCATATCTACAATGGGATGATTATTAATAACCTTATAATCAGTAAACCACTCACCTGCAGCATGCTGAATATAAGGATAATCCTCTCTCATAAGTGCTCCGCCAACAGTAATATCTCTATACTCTTCACGAAGCGTAGAAAGAAAACCATAGAGCCTTACAAAAAGGTCTGGATCAAATACCGCATCATCATCCATCATAAGAAGATGGGTAATGCCGAGCTCTTCTCTTCTATTAATAGCCTCTTGCATTCCACGACTAAAACCACCAGTACCACCTGTGTTGGCGTTAGGTATGATATTTATAAGCCTGTTCTTATCATCATCCATGATATGAATGAGCTTATCAAACTCATCATAATTATTAAGACTCTTCCCATTATCAACTATAAAAACATGCATATGCCTGGATGCTTCGGGAAGCTTTCCATTGATAGCTCTAGTTCCCATAAATACTGCAAGCGACTTCATATTTCTTGTAACATAAGCTTCTCTTTTATAAGTACAAATGTTTACAGCAAGCTCAACAGGATTTATACATTCTGAATAACCTTCAAAATACCCTTTAATACTCCAACTATCATCAGTCCTATTCATATCGCTTTGGGAAATCTTATCATCGAGTTCAGCCTTGAACCATAATACTCCTGTATCATACTTATCATATGGAAGCGAAATAGAAAGTCTTCCAGTATCCAAAGCTTCAACTTTCAATACTTCTTCTCTATCATGCATCACAGTAATTGACTTAATTCCATGAATTTCAAGTTCCAGCGTCAGAGAATTGATTCTGCAATACTTGTGATGCTTCTCCAGATAAAAAAGATTAAAATACCCATCCACACAAATAAAGCCCTCTTTTCTGTGAAAATAGAGAGCCTCTTCACTACATATGTTATTATCAGGGAATAGTAACGATTGAAGAATCATAAAAACTCCTGATACATGGTGCTAAGCTCGATTAAGTACTCATAAACTCAGCATAATGGTCAAGCACCTCTGTAGGATCACCAATCTCCTTAATCTCTCCATCATGCATCCACATAACCTTGTCACACAGTTCCTGTAAAGTCTCGATACTATGAGAAACAATTATAACGGTCCTATCATCATCCATGATAAGCTCTTTCATCTTAGCAAGACTCTTCTTTTTAAAGCGCTCATCTCCTACAGATAATACTTCATCAACAAGCATGATATCTGTCTCAAGCATAGCCGTAATTGCAAAAGCAAGCTTAGAATGCATACCACTTGAATAAGTCCTTACTGGTCTATCTATAAAGTCTCCGAGCTCAGCAAACTCAATAATCTCATCCATGCGCTCTTCTATTTCTTTCTCCTTAAATCCAAGAAGAAGCCCTGAAAGCATGATATTAGCTCTTCCTGTTAGAAGAGGTTTAAAACCCACACCAAGAGCCATAAGTGACACTGAATGCCCATGTAAATCTATCGTTCCAGAATTTGGAGAAAATACACCAGCAATAGACCTAAGAAGTGTTGACTTCCCACTTCCATTCTTGCCAATGATGCCAAGGATTCCGCCTTTCTCAACAGTGAAAGAAACACCTTTAACAGCCTCAAAGACTTCATCTCTGGTTTTCTTGTGAAAAAGAGAGCTCCTTATAGATATGTTATTCAAAATACGATAACTGATACTTACATCATTTACTTCAACAGCAAATTCCTTAGCCATCAGATCACCTTCACATATGAATTCTCATTACTATAAACTGTAAATATTCCAAGAGCAGCCAATATAAGCGATATAAGGGCCCATATTCCAATTAGACCCATAGGCGGCATCTGACCATAAAGAATAGCATCCCTCATACTTGACATAAAAAGTGCAACAGGATTAAAACTCTCTACGATTTCTCCAAAGGGTTCAGGAAATCTCTTTGATATTGAGTAGAATACTCCTGAAAGATACATAAGCATTTGAAGCACAATTCCAGTTATATAGCCAAGATCATTGACATATACACCGTAGTGCATCATAATACTACCAATTCCAAAAGTAAAAATAAAAAATACCAAAAGTATTATAGGAGCAAAAATAATATTTATACTAAGTGGAACTCTAAATACTATCATCATGATAGCAATTACCCCAAATGACACTAGCATTTTAAAACCATTAACAAACATTTTGGATAAAAGAAGTATATACTTAGGCATATAAACCTTAGTAATAATATCTTTACCGTTTCTTACAGTATCAACACTTCCATTTATACTCCTAGAAAAGAAGCCCCACATGGTAATACCTGTAAATATAAAAATAGGAAAAAAATCTTCCTTAGCTTTAAATACATATCCAAAGATTACAGTATATATTAACATCATACAAAAAGGTTCTATAAGCCACCAAAGCCAATTGAGGAATGAACTTGCAACTTCTGCTCCAAGTGATGCCTTGGCTGACCATATGGCATATGCCATGTACTTGCAAAGATCTCTACAAGTTTTCTTACCATACCTGATAAATCCACCTATAGTTATTACGTCCTCTGTTAATAGGCATACTATGAACGGAACTACAAATCCAAGTACCATACCAAGTGATATGTACTTAAGCCTGTAGGACAATGTCATATCACTAAATCTAAAGCCCTTAACACCACGTAAATATGACAAAGAAAAAGATATAGCATTGATAATGCACATATATGCCACAAAAAGAATAACCTTCTTCTTACTTCCAGTCTCTCCATGACGCAAATAATCATGTATAACTGTTGAAAAAAGTCCTGGTACTATGAACATCGCTATAGTTAATATTGTCAACATTACTTTTCTCCCAAAAACATTCTACTAATACGCCATGTGATTTATTCATTTGATATTATATTAAGTATTATTTTAGGATTATCTATTGTAATAAATTCATGTGGTTCTCCCTTAACAAAGCCAAAACCATACGTAACGCCTACAAATTCCACTTCTGCTTTTTTAGCACCAACATAATCATTAACGCTATCGCCAATGAACAATGTTTCAGTATGATTACATGTCAGAAAAGACATACACTTTGTGATAAGTTCGGCCTTTTCAAATGTATCGTCACTATTCATTCCATATACACAATCAAAATATTGGTTTATTCCCAACTCATCGATCATTTGTTTAACAAAAGCATCTGCCTTAAGAGTAGCTACTGCTGTCTTTATACCTTTTTGCCTCAAACATGATAGTAACGCCTCTATCCCAGGATACAAAGTTGCCATATGTATACCAACTTCTTTATATCTTTCCCTGTATATCTTCACAGCATTTTTAGCAGAATCAGTATCAAAGCCAAACTTTTCTACATAAATTTTTAGAAGATTACCCCCAATGACACTCCTTAGTTTTTCATCTGATGGCGCTACGTGTTCTGTGCTCATAAACGTATATTTGTGCGAATCCAAGATTCCCTCTGAAGTATCAGCTATAGTTCCATCGAAATCAAATATTACCAATCTTATATTTCGTAGGGGTAATGACTTCATAATTAATACCTTCTAACGCCATTGATAGTTGCTTGGATATCTCTTCATTTTTCCTTTGTGCTGTATCATAATCAAGTGCAGTCTTAAAGGCATCAACAGTGTAATTTGTTGATGCGTCAACATCAAACCCATCAAAACCAGCCAATAACAGCTTGTTAACCTTACACTTCTTAAGAATTCTTATCAGCATTGCACCTGCGTTATCAGAAGCTTCCCCTTCTCCGAGAAGCGATGAATAATCAAAGAATAACGCATTACTGAGGCTATTTTTAAGGTTGGACGTAGCCAATATCTGAGTAGTATTATTATCGCAAATAGAACCTACTCTCTTATCATTGGATATAAAAACAGCTCCAACATTATAGTTATCTGGAATAAAGTTCACAGAAATCATCATTCCATCAGCATTTTTCTCATCAATAATGTCTTTGTATGTTTGTACACTTGTACCTGGAGCCATAATTACAATTTCTTTAGCCTCTACCTTTTTCTGTAAGCATTCATATGCATCAGAATCATCAATAGTAAAAGATTGAAGCTCCAAATATAGCTTTTCAATCAATTCCGCTTTATATTCATTTCTTTTATCTTCTGGAATTAAACTTAGTAATTTTTCAATCTTTTCTATGCCAAGTGTTTCTTTCCTAAGCAAATGAGCTGCATAATTAGGATGGCATTTAAAAATAGCAGAAAGAAAGTATGGAAGATCATATCCCCATCTCGTGTGGGAATAAATTGGCATTAAATATTTATCCACAATATTGATAAGCGGCGTCAAAGAGTATTTCTGTTCATTACTATTATTTAGGTAATCTGTAAGTAATTCAGTTGCTAAATTACCTACTCCCCTGCCCATTCCATAACACGAAGAATCGATAATCAAATTTCTATCTCTATTTAATCTCATCATTTCCTGCGCATTAGCAAACGACATCTGTAGATTATTATGAGAATGAAATCCTAAAATGATACTCTTTGAAAGGTTATTATCAATCAAATAGAAAAAGCGCCTCATCTCATGCCTATACATAACTCCTAATGTATCTACAAGATAAAATGCATAAGGCTTTAGTTCATTAACATCTTGCAAAAGCTTTATCAGCGATGGATCATCATAGGATGCTGTACCAACCGGCTGTATACAAACTTTATAGCCCTTAGCAATGAGTTCTCTAGCAGTAATTTTCGCCTCTTCCCATTCATTGCGCCTAAAAGTAAGCCTGATTATATCTGCAGTATTATCATCACAAGGAGATATCAGCTCAGCAACGTAATTATGTTGTTCTATCATAACAGCATATAACACGTCCTTATTTTTCGGAGTTATCATCTCCGATAATTGGCCCATATTGGAGAAAACAGATGAATCGTTGTCTCTACTTACATTACGAATAAACCCACATTCTATAATATCAATGTGAGCCTCTATCAAGCCCTCAATTATAGAGCTTATAGTGTCATACCCAAACAGCCAGTTGTTAATATACCCGCCATCTCTCAAGGTACAATCCAAGACCTTAACTCTGTTTATACTCATTCCATATCTCCATATGCTTTATAAACTATGATTTTCCTTCAAAATTTTACATTCTATACTATTTTTGTCTTTTATCCTTTCTTCCATTTTTTCTCGCACAAATTCAAGATCCTTGACTGTGTCCACGGATATTGAATCGGACTCTACTAACGAAAAATGCATATCAACCCCATATTCAAGAAACCTTAGATGATCGATATCTTCTGTTTTTTCAATTGTTCCCATCGGCGTATCAACAAAAAAATTCAAAGCTTGTTTATTAAAACATTCAACCCCGACATATTTTTTGTATGAAACTTTCAATGTTCCTTTAGGATAAGGGACTGGAGTTCTAGACATATACAAGCATTTTCCAGATTCAGATACAACAATCTTGATATTGGCCGGGTCAATTGTTTCTGCTGGGCTACTAAGTGTTCTCATAGCTCCACCAAAAAATGGTTTTTGATATATATAATCAGGCAAAACCGGAATAATACAGTCTCTTGTAATTAAAGGTTCGTCTCCATTTACGCAGACATAATAGTCTGCCTCTATTTTTTCTGACACCTCTTGAATACGTGATATATGATTCGGGTGATTATCCCTCGTACGAATACATTTAATCTGATTTTCTTCACAAATTTGTTGGATTCTATCATCATCTATCGCACAAAATACATCTGAAAACTCATTTATATGCTTAATTTTCTGATAAACCCACCATATCATTGGCTTACCACATATATCTGCTAATGGTTTCCCTGGGAATCTTGTTGATGCATATCTTGCCGGTATTACACCTATAATTTTCACGGCTACCTCCACATATACAAAAATCACTGTTTATTCTTTTCTTTATCTTTTTCAATATAGTAGAGCAATCGTTTTTCTGTTGCCTCTAAAATTCCTTCTAATGTTTTTATTCTAGTTTCATATTCATTTTTCTGTTCAACGCTAATTTCCATTCCTGTATACTTCAAATCTTTTTCCATAGCGAATTCCTCTATTATTTTTCTAGCACTCTTTGATCTGGTATAAAAATACACATCACTTTCATCCGTATCAGAATAAAAATCTTGTTCTCGTGTCTGCTTTTTTTCTATACCCACCGGAATTATATAGTTCCAATCGTACTTACGGTCATAATCATAAAAAGCAAAGTCTTCTCTACTATTCACAAAGGCTATTACTTCATCGTCGGATGCGTTTTTGACCAACTCAATTATGCTATCAAACGCGTCAGTCTCATTGTTAAGAAAATCCACGATAGTTACATTAGGACCATTTGCTACAGTTTCATCTACATCAGAGAATTTTAGAAACATATCAATCATTTGGCTGTCTACTCCCACAAGCTTTAAACGATCCATATTAGTAATACGTAATAATATCTTCAATATCACATAATACCTGTCAATGAACATATAATTACTTCTAAATTCATATCCAGCATAAAAGCATTGCTGAAAAGCGGTTTTTATATTATTTATGCCTGTCGAAGTAATAGTTCCCACTATCTCAGGCTTTCTCTTAAACACATTAGGAAGTAACTCTGATGGAAATTTTTCATGGATTATGTCAAAATTCGGAAATAATTCCTCATAAAATAACAAATCATTTGGATGAGGTTTTAATGTTATTTGCTTATCCTGAAAGAAATAATCAAATACAGTTTGATATATAAGAATCTGCTCATCAAGGCTCATCAAATTCAAGTTTGCAAAGTGTTCTGTCAAAAACAAAACCTCACCAGATGCTTCAATACTATCTGGGACGCAAAAAACCTCTCTTACCAAGCTCTTAATATCTTCAGGCAATCCTTCATACTCTTTAGCTACATCAAAATGCTCCATCTCAATATCTTTATTAGTTTGAGCATCCTTATTACCTATTTTTCTAGTGACACACGAACATGATGCATCATATAAACCATATTCATTGCATAATTCTTTTCTTAAAGAATTTTGTTTCTCATGTATATGCTTTAGCGTATCCTGATTGCTCAAGACTCCTGCAGCATCTTCAATAAAGACAAATGGTATATTATTTGATGACAGAAACAGACCAAAATACTCCGTAGGATTACAAGCATATATAGTATTAAAATCTTTAATATTAATACTATTAGTCATAAATAATTCATCAAAATACTTCGCACTTTCTTCTTTTACTTCTTTTAGCACTTCCTTTGGAAAAAAATACGGGTAAATTATCACATCATCAAATATTCTCTTTAACTTTGTTATTTGTGGTAACGGCGTAAAAATCGTATTCGGAACCATTAGAACCGAATAATCATTTTGATGGTATTTTTGCTTGTACTCTATAGCAAACAACACATGGTATGTCGACACAACACAAAACAGGTTACTGGATTCCATTTATAAATTCACCTTCTCTAAAATCATTCCAATAGTCTCTATAGACTGGCTACTTATTTTCCCAGCTATTCCTCGTGCAAATGAAAAATCACTAAAATATTTCTTGATATAATCAAGCTTTTTAATAATCATCGCAAATGGTCTATAAGCATCCGAGCCACTAATATTCCTAAGATACTTATCTTTGGCAGTAAATTTCATATATATCCTTGCAAAATCATATATACCTTCATGAATCTTCTTAATTTTTTCATAATTCTCCACTTCCGGTATATCAAATTGCATTCCCCCATTATTGCTCCAACCAGAAAAACTTGGACTTTGAGCCTGTGTGAACAGCTCAAAAAATATACAGTTTGTATTTTTATTTGTATACAAATGATTTTTTAATAAATCAATATTGTGTGTTTTGGAGAAAATATAAGAATCAATGGAATGATTCATTATTTCATTGATAGCGCCTAGTGGTTCTGCTGTCATACTACCTGCCATAAGTGGAATAACCTTACACCCCAATTTCCACTTTTCCTCAACCAAGTACTTAATTCCTAGCGGTCCTGTACCTCTCCATCCCACATCAACCACAGCAACTTTTTCGCAATCCCGGATAATGTCTTCTATATATTGTCTTGCATATTCTGTCTGAGGTTTATACTCGTCCTCTACCATCGCCCAATTATCTATAAGGAAATTTTCAAATTCTTTGTAATTATGCTCAGTCAAAACATGATTTTTATTAATTCCGAAGCTATCTAGTTTATCTACAAGCGCATCCAATGAGATAGACTTTAGTACATCTTCAAAAGTAACAGGCAATACGGAAAAGCCCTTACTTTTTGTAATGCACTTCAAAAAAAGCATCCTTTGATTTTCAATAGCATACTTAGTATTGGCTATTCTGGACCACAAAACGTACTCATTAGGTATATCATCAAAAAACAAATTAAAAACCTTCTGATAAATAGCTCCATCCCTTGCCAAAAACAGTATCTTATCAATACCTTTTTCTACGACCTTTTCATGAAGCCAGTTGCAAAAACCTACAATATACAATCCACCATAAATGAAGCCATATTCATAATACGGGTCAAATTGCTTGTTTCCATTATGTAAATATGTATTCACAATACCTGAATATAGTGATCCCGTAAGAAGCGACATATTTTCCGCCCTATATACATTCCCGCGATTATGACAACTTTGATAAAACTCTGCTTCAAGTTTGTATCTCTTTGCTGTTTTTACATCAACCTCATAATTATCTCCAACATGAATTATTTTTTTATCACTACCATAATCATTTATTATATTTCGATATAGCCCACCATCCCTTTTGCTACAATGATATTCACAGGATACATACAATTTGTCATACCCCGTATACCCACACTTACTTAATATCTGCTCAATCATATTTTGCGGGAGATACATATCCGAGGTAACAATGATTTTTTTTCCCTGATTCTTCAGTATTCTCCATACATTCTTCATATAGGGATTTGCAAAACAAAAATCCAATTCTGTGGACAGCTCTGTCTGAACACCCTTTTCAACATCAAGTCCAGTCCTCAAATTCACATATCTATAAATATCATATATAGTAACTTCATTATTTCCGTTTTTTACACGTTTTTCTTCTCTTGCCTGTTTCTCAGCTTCAATCCTAATCTCAGCAAAATCAAGCAACCCTAATCTATTCCCTACAATCAAAAAAATGTCTGTTGGCTTTGTAAATGGTCTTAATACAAGCGTGTCAAAAATATCAAAAGAAATGATATCATTTCGTATAAGTCTATCTACAAAGTGTATTTCTTTTGGCCTAACATTAGCTTCAGATTCAGCACTTTCAAGCCACGGTAATTTCCCTGTATATTTAATTGGCACTTCTCTTCTCGAATCACGATTCAGGATGAAATACGCCAAGTTCACCCTTAACAGGAATATCCATTCTAAAAGTCGTTTTCTTTCCTTTCCATCAGCAGAATTGACACGAATATAATTTTCGTATTCTCGCTCCACATATTTATTGTTCTCAACAAAAATTTTATGTAGTTTAGTTCCAGCAAATGAAATATGCATAGCTTAACCCCTTAAATGTTTATAAAGCCCTACTATAATTATTTGTAAAAATACTACGTATTATCATTTATTAGTAATACAACTATTGAATCTGATGAGTAATAGACAAAAGACATCACAGCTAACATTTATCATTATTTACAACATACATTTTTAACTTATAAATTATAGAGAATTACATATAGAATCATTTCGAATCATATGTCATGAATTACAAAGAATACTGTTTGTACTTAGATTGCTATCTTAATAAAAAACAAGCATTACTGCATTTCTCAAATAAAACAGTCCACCACATTTATCCTTATAAAGTAAATATCTATACCAATTATAGTATATGTATAATATCATTTCAAGTTTAATTGATATTTTTAATACCATTCGCAGATTCATTCAATCGTTAATTCACTTTTCACTACTTATAACAATACGTATTATGTTATATAACTTAACGTTTATGTCGATATCTAAAAACCTATTTTTACCCAAGAGCTTATACATGTTTTTTCGGTACTTATTCTATCCGTTATATATAAGAATTAAAATATATACTATAAATATAATGGATTTAAAATCTCAAATGACACGTAGCTCACACCCTCAACACTAAAATGCCAATAATTTGAGTAATTCAATTACAACATTAATAAAATCATAAATTTTTCTATATTATTCTTATTTTCAAAAATGTATCCACCTCATTTTTTTATCATACAAGTCTTTACCATATATAGAACCAATATTGGATTTGCTTAAGTTAAAAGAATCTCTATTATGAACATATAATAACAATTTACTTTCTTTAGTAATAAATGAGTATTTCTTGACCGATGCATCTATATATGTTCGAGGTCAGTATAAGAAATATTATAGACAACTCCAAATAATTTCTTCTTTATAATCGAACTCACTGTTTTTTATCATATATTCAACTGATATATCCATATTGGATACTTTCTATCATAAAGTAACCACATTGGTTACTTACCAATATAATAGTATTCAAATTGGGGACTATTGCAGATCACCCATTCTGCAATTTATTGAGAACATGTAAAAGCCTCTCACTTTTCATCTTCCCAGCAATTGCCACAGCCTTAAGCTTCCATTCAAGCTTTGCCATGTTTACATTTTTAAAAGCTATAGAATATGGTTCCTGTCCCATTAGTTTTTGTATCATCCGTCTTTTATCATTCTTATCAAGAGGATTTGATTTATTATAGAAACACAATCTGCAGCATATAGCAAAGCTCTTGATCACTCTTGCATAATAGGCCTGAAGCAGAATATCATCTGTTGATATGTTTGAACCATCTTCCCCTTCACTTATCTTTGATATCAAAAACCTGAATACTTTCTGATCCTGCATCGGCCTGTCAGGTCTGTAGCTGTTAGTTATAGAACTACTCCATACCTGATAGTGATATAGTGGTATATGAATATATGAGACTATAGTAGCTTTCCCAAAGGCCATGAAGTTAAAGCTCATATCATCAAGTACCTCTAGTTCTTCCGGGAACTCAAGATTATTACTTATAAGGAATGACCTTTTATAGAGCTTATCCCAGGGAGCGGCAAGTGGTATATCTTTATAGAAGATACTCTTACCACCCTTTGCATTCATATATGGATAGAGGATCTGACAACGCATCGACTTAATATCCTCTTTATTATCAGTTACAAATGGATAGTCAGCATGACATAATTCCTTAGATTGTTCTTTCACATTATCTTCCTGATATTCTTTGACAGCATCAAATATTACTATATCTGCATTAGTCCGAATTGCTTCATTATAGGGAAGCTGACAATAGGCAGAATCTATATAGTCGTCAGGATCTACGAACGCAACATATTTACCTTTTGCTATTTGCAGTCCTGCATTTCTTGCAGAGGCTGCGCCACCATTATTTTTATGAACAACTCTGATATTGTCATAGATATATGCATATTCATTGCATATAGAAACAGATGAATCGCTGGATCCATCATTAACAAGAATGACTTCGATATTATCCTGAGACATAGTCTGAGACAGGATACTGCTAAGGCACCTTGTCAGATATTTCTGTGCATTATAGATTGGAAGAATGATAGAGACGCATATATTATTGGTATAGTTATTCACATCTACCTCTATTTAGCGGCTTTTCATTTTAATTACCGCTTCTACTATTGCCTTACTACTACCCCTTTTTACAAAGACATGTTTACTATCTGTATTAAATATCTCGTGATTAGCCTTAGTATCACCAAGTATTATCTTCTTGTCACACAGCTCATATATGTAGGCTTTACCAGGGATTGTCCTGTCAGCTTTATCAATATCAGGGTTAAAATGTCCTGCAAGACATATATCAGATAAGTATATCTGATTATAAAGATCCTTTTGAGGCAGATGATTATAATAAGTAATACTATTGCTATACAAGAATTTCTTCTGTCTAAAAGTAAGCCCTTTAGTTCCGCCTATGTATACACAGTCAAATCCGTAATCTTCTGCCAATAGCTTCATAGCATCTACAACATATCCTGTCCCCTGTAACGGAATTCCTGATCCAAAATATAAAACCCTGTTCTTATGAACAAGTCTTACAACAGTATTATCAGAAGTATCAATAAGTCCAGGTACATATCCCTTATCTGCTTCAAGGTATAAATGTTCAAATATTGTTTTCTTATTTTTAGATTGTCCTGCGAATTCTTTGCAGAAATACTCTGCATCTGCTTTAGTATCAGTAACTACAAGATCAGCTTCTGATACAACTTCTATATCCTTGTTCTTGCACCATTTAGATATAAGCCCATTCTTAAGTACAACTTTTCTATCACATACAATAGTGTCATATAAGGACAGGAACATCTCTGCTATAATTACCGGTTTTATTTTTGTATTCTTTAAAAGCTTCTTTATATCATTCCATATAAGTTGAGGAAGAAAGCCTGCTATCACAACTTCATATCCGGATATATCTATATGCTTTATCTTCCTCTTAATATCAATAGTTCTTAAAAATAGATTATTCTTCTCGGAGGAGTAAATTGTAAATTTTCCGGCATTATCCACGAGAAGTCTTTGAATCTGAGATGTCCTTATATAATCTAAATTTTTAACGGTAATATATATGACATTTTTCCCCTTTATCAGGCTTTGCAATCTTGACTCCGTCATAGTACTGTTTCCTCGTATGGTACTGAACGTCCTGAAGTATCTTCCTGTTGGCACATATAGTATCTCCAAGAATTCCGATCATAATGCATACAAATCCTATTATAATCAGAGTACAAGCGAGTATAAGAGATTGAATATGTCCTGCTCCTCCGGCAGTAAAGAAATAGTATATAAATCTGATCCATATGATCATGCCGGGAACTGCGGGGAACAGTGACAAGAATATAAATGCTTTAAGCGGTTTATATATAAGATAAGCCCTTAGTATTGTCAGCATTGATGTTCTTACATATCCAAGCATGGTCTTAGCAAGTCTTGACGGTCTTACCGCAGGATTAGTCCTTATTGGAACACTTGTAATCGATATTTTCTCTCTTCCAGCCTGGACTATAGTTTCAAGAGTATAGGTATAATCATTAACAACATTAAGGCGAAGGGCAGCTTCTCTTGAAAAGGCTCTGAATCCGCTAGGTGCATCGGGAATATCAGTTTTAGATGCCTGTCTTACAGCCCAGCTTCCAAGGCGCTGCAGTTTCTTCTTAATAGGCGAGAAATCTGATATTTCCGCAATAGGCCTTTCGCCGATTACTATATCTGCCTGTTGAGTCAGGATTGGTTCAATAAGCTTCTCTATATCTTCTCCGCGGTACTGATTATCAGCATCAGTATTTACTATTATGTCTGCGCCATTTTCAAGGCATACATCTATTCCCGCCATAAAGCCCTTGGCAAGTCCTTTATTCTTGGTGAAGGTAACTATATAATTAACTCCCCACTCTCTGGCAACATTTATAGTCTCATCACTGCTGCCATCGTCTATGATCAGGTATTCAATCTGATCAATTCCTTCTATATATCTTGGGAGATCATCAAGTGTATCTTTAAGTGTACCTTCTTCGTTAAAGCATGGAATCTGAATGATAAGCTTCATAGTCGCCCTCATGTCTTCTCTTTACGAGAATTCTTTACACCTGCTATTATCGAAACTGTAAATAAAAGGACTACAAGAACTGCTATTACTATTTTCCAGATGATTGCATTACGACTTTTGATCCTTTGCTTTTCAAGTGATTCTATATATGCTTCATCCTCTTTGCTTAACTGATCGAATTCTTCATCCAAAAGTTCTGCCTTCTCTTCTGCAGACGCCTCAGATGAAGCCTTAGCTTCGTCTGATATATCTTCATTCTTTATATACTCATCATGGTCCTGATAGGTTATGACTGTATATCCGTCTTCTTCACCCACAACAGCTATAGGAGTACCAGCTTCTATCTCTCTAAGAACTTCTGATGTATCATCAGGCTCCGCATAAGCCTTTACATCTTTATCAAGTGTCATGATCTGAATCTGCCTTGAAGTAGACTGCTGCGCATAACATATGAATCTGTAAGTTCCAAGAAAAGCTCCTATTATACTAAGGGGCATAATTATTGATGCAATCAGTGATATAATCAGTGATGCAATCAGTGATACCGCAAATGTCTTCTTATTATTCATCTTCCGCCTCATGTTATGGATTATAATAAAGTGCCAGGTGTCCTATTGCCCATTTCTCGTCATAATATGTATCTGCAGCCTCAGCATATTCACTGTTAAAATTCATGATAAGAATAATATCATCAGTAAATACCTGCTCTGTATCAAGCTTTTCATCTTCGCACTTTACTACTTCTATTGGTGCTTCCTTGTCTTCAAACTGTACAAGTTCTATATAGGCTACTCCGCCTTCATATATATTCACTATCTTCTTGTCAGGATACGACTTCCTTATTTCTGATAGCTTCTCACCAATCATGATGTCACCATAAATATATGACTGATTAGGGAATATATAATGTTTGCACGCATCTATGCTAAATAGTACCTGCATTATTAGAACTATTAGGAGAAAGGTTTCTATTCTGACCTTTCTGTATAATGCAACTGCTGCAAATGCTATTAAAGTAAGTACTGT
>NZ_JAILQF010000191.1 GCF_024699075.1 Butyrivibrio sp. | reverse complement strand
AACCTTAGCCTTGATATCTTCAGCTTCTGCCTTCTCAACGCCTTCCTTGATCATCTTAGGAGCGCCATCTACGAGATCCTTAGCTTCTTTAAGTCCAAGACCTGTGATCTCACGAACAACCTTGATAACCTTAACCTTGTTAGGACCTACTTCTGTAAGCTCTACGTTGAACTCAGACTGCTCTTCTGCAGCACCTGCGCCAGCGCCTGCTGCTGCTACAACAACACCAGCTGCTGCTGATACACCGAACTCTTCCTCGCAAGCCTTTACGAGATCGTTAAGCTCAAGAACTGAAAGCTCTTTAATAGCGTCAATGATTTCCTGTGTGGATAACTTTGCCATGATAATTTACCTCCATATAATTTGGTATTATTCTTAGTTTTTGTTTGCCTGACTGATCAGGCCTTACTTGTTTTCAAGTATTATGTATCATCTAAAAGATGATCATGCGGCAGAATAATTATTCTGCTGCTGGTGCTTCTGCAGGAGCTTCCTCAGCTGCTGGTGCCTCTGCTGCAGGTGCCTCAGGCTGCTTCTCTGCGATCTGTTTGATAACGCGAGCGAAGTTTGCCATAGGTGACTGCATAGAACCAAGCAAACGGGAAAGGAGCTGATCCCTTGGAGGGATAGAAGCGATTTCCTTGATTGTGTTCTCATCGAAGAGTCTGCCTTCGCAAACACCACCCTTGATCTCAAGTGTAGGATTCTTCTTAGCGAACTCAGCAAGAATACGAGCAGGTGCTGCAGGATCTGTTTCAGAAATAGCTGCTGCACTTGGTCCGTCAAGCATACCGTCGAGCTGAGCAAAATCTGTTCCCTCGAATGCACGCTTCATCATTGTGTTCTTGTATACCTTGTAAGTTACACCCTCTGCACGAAGAGCTTTACGAAGCTCTGTGTCCTGAGCAACTGTAAGTCCACGGTAATCTACAAGAACAACTGCCTGTGCGTTTTTGATCTTCTCAGAAATCTCATTTACTACAGGCTGCTTAATTTCAACCTTTGCCATGTTTTTTACCTCCTTATAGAATTGGCCGAATAAAAAAACCTCCCAAAGACATTGGGAGGGTAAAGTCATATACATGTACTTTCCTCGGCGGGCATCTGCTTACGCAAATTTACGGTTTTCACCACCTGCTGTCTTCGGCTTAGGTCTGACGACCTTGAATACTATATAACACATATATGTATTTTGTCAATAGTTTTTATTATTATTTCGATTCTTTTTTTATCGGTTTTTCTTATCATTCTTTATTATCGTTATTTCTTATCGTTCTTTCTTGTCGTTTTTTCTTATTGTTCTTTTCTTATCGTTATTTCTTATCGTTCTTTCTTGTCGTTTTTTCTTAGCGTTTTTTCTTATCGTTCTTTCTTATTGTTCTTTCTTATTGTTCTTTCTTATCGTTCTTTATTATCGCTCTTTTTTATCGCTCTTTATTATCGCTTTTACTTATATGTAACTTGAATTGACTTTATCTTTATATTCCGGAAAAAATATTTTTTCCCATATAAGTAATCAAATTAGGATTACCTTATCCCTGAGCATCATTAGGATATATATAGCCATCACTGTCTATAATAACATTAGGAGAAATAGACTGCATATAGTTAATTATCCTGGTTTTCTCAGAATCATAAGCCATTGAAACTGTAGAGCCTGACTGAATACCTGGAATAAAGCGCCAGCTGACAAGACCCTGAGGTCCGATCTTGGCTTCGATAAGCCCTGTATCAAGAGTTTTGGAATTAAAAAGATAATTGCCCATACTGTAAATTACAGGAACACCATTTACATAATCAAGATTCTGAAGAATATGTGGATGATCTCCTATAATGAGGTCTGCGCCTGCATTTGCAAGGTCAACAGACTGCTCTTTTTGCAGATAGTTAAGTTCCAGAGTATTCTCAAGTCCCCAGTGCATATATACTACGACAAAAGCTCCGGAAGCCTTGGCTTCAGAAACCTTCTGGCATAAAAGTTCGTCCTGCCTAACCCTGAAGACACCACTAAGTGTATCAGTAGCACCTCTTGTAAAAGGAGGATCACTTCCTTCTATGTCGCAGCCGCTTATAAAAGCAATACTCACACCGCTTGATGATGTGAAAGTCACAGTCTTAGAAGCTTCTTCGAGATTTCTTCCAGCTCCGACATATGGCATTCCTACAGATTCAAGAGTTGTAAGAGTATCGGAAAGTCCAGTAGCACCATAGTCAAAAATATGATTGTTGCCAATACTCACAATATCAACACCCATATCAAAAAGATAGCTTGCAGAAGCCGGGTCCGCGTGGAATGTCCAGGTCTTACCCTCAAGTGGTGAACCTCCAAGCGTATATGGAAACTCATTATTGACCATGCATATATCAGCACTTCTCATACAATTAAGAAGCCCCTGATCTATAACGCCTTCTATCGTGCCGCCATTTCTGTCGATACTGTATTTGATAGCATATCCTTCGGCAAAAAGTACATCACCTCCAAATACTACAGTCGCAGTATCACTTCCATCTGCTATATCAAAACTATATTCATTTGGTAAAAGAGAAACAGTTGTATCAGATTCTGTACCAAGATCTGCATCAGAAGCATCTTCAGATGAAATAGATAAGCTGTCATCTAATGATGCCAAAGAAGAACTATCACCATTACCGGAATCAATCTGGCTTTCAGATAGGCCTGCTGCAGCTTCGTTTAATTCTTCTTCTGTCATTGGTACTCCAACAGCACCTCCAAGATACTGAGTACCATCATCTTCAGATTCTATGGCATTACCGGACTCATCTATATGAACGGCAGTAGCTCCAAGTACGCTTTGACCTGCACCAGACTGACATCCTGATATACAAAAAGCAAGAATTATAGCAGGAAATATGCTTTTAAGAAAATGTATCCTATAGCATTTAAAGTGCCTTTTGTGCACTTCGTGCTCTATTCCTTTCATCTATCCTCCCCTTATACTAAGGCCTTCTCTTATGAATTCCGTAGCAGATACGGTTATAGATATCTGTCAAAAGAGATCCTTGTATAGTTTAATGTTAACAATAAGTTTGAAATACATCAATAGAAGGTTTTTAACATAAGTCCAATAAAAGACAGATAGATTGTAAGGCTTAGCTGCTTATAACGAAGTCAGATAATTATCAAGTCTTGGATATTTATAACGAAGTCAGGTAATTATCAAGTCTTGGATGTTTATAACGAAGTCAGGTAATTATCAAGTTTTGAATGCTTATAAAAAAAGCAGCCACCATCAAAGATGGTGACTGCTTACGATAGCTTATTAAGTTACCAGCCGTTAATTAATAACGGTTAGCTACGATCTTAACGCCAGGTCCCATTGTTGTTGCAAGGGAGATAGACTTAAGATACTGACCCTTAACTGTGCTAGGCTTAGCCTTAGCAATAGCTTCCATGATTGCATTGTAGTTCTCTGTGAGCTGCTGCTCTGAGAAAGATGCCTTTCCGATCGGAACGTGTACAATGTTAGCCTTGTCAAGACGGTACTCAATCTTACCAGCCTTGATATCAGCGATGGCCTTAGTAACATCCATAGTTACTGTACCAGCCTTAGGGTTAGGCATAAGTCCCTTAGGACCAAGAACCTTACCAAGACGTCCTACAACGCCCATCATATCAGGTGTAGCTACTACAACGTCGAAATCAAGCCATCCCTCATTCTGGATCTTAGGAATGAGTTCATCGCCACCAACGTAATCAGCGCCAGCTGCCTGTGCCTCGTCAAGCTTTGTACCCTTAGCGAATACAAGAACTTTAACTGTCTTACCAGTTCCATTAGGGAGTACTACTGCTCCACGGATCTGCTGATCAGCGTGACGTGAATCACAACCGGTTCTGATGTGCAGTTCTACAGTTTCATCAAATTTTGCAGAAGCAGACTTCTTGACAAGAGCAATTGCTTCGTCAGCTTCATACAGCTTTGCTTTTTCAATCAGCTTTGCAGCTTCAACATATTTCTTTCCGTGCTTCATGATCTGCTCTCCTCCTTAGTCTACTACTTCTATACCCATACTGCGTGCTGTACCAGCAACCATGCTCATAGCTGCTTCAATAGTGTTAGCATTCAGATCAGGCATCTTCATTTCAGCGATCTCGCGGACTTTGTCCTTAGAAATCTTAGCAACCTTGTTCTTGTTCGGAACACCGGATGCCTTCTGCAGGTTACAAGCCTTCTTGAGAAGTACTGCTGCAGGGGGAGTCTTTGTGATGAATGTAAAGCTTCTGTCTGTGTAAACAGTGATTACAACAGGGATGATAAGATCACCCTTATCTGCTGTCTTAGCGTTGAACTGCTTTGTGAATTCAACGATGTTAACGCCGTGCTGACCAAGAGCTGGTCCAACTGGCGGTGCCGGTGTTGCTTTGCCGGCC
>NZ_JAILQF010000387.1 GCF_024699075.1 Butyrivibrio sp. | reverse complement strand
GGTATTCGAAAAGAGCGAAGTTAAAGTTTGGGAATGCAGAAACTGCGGACATATCGTAGTTGGCACAAAGGCTCCTGAAGTATGCCCTGTATGCTCACATCCAAAGAGCTATTTCGAAGTACACGAAGAAAATTATTAATTGTAACGCCATGTAATATGCATTTTTTAAATTAAAAACTACATATTTTTTATTAAATCCTTTCCATTTATTGACTCATGATGAATCTTAATTGATAATGCTTTTAAGACTTGAGGCAAAATATGGAAGGGGTTTTTTATGGGAAATAAAAGAAACAAACTGATATTAACAATTATCACTACAATAGGGCTTATTATATGTGCCTTATCGGCATTTTTATTTGTAAGATTTCTAAGTTCCTCTGTTAATAACGGTTCACCTATATTAACAGGAAGTTCTAACAATAGTAACAATTCTTCAACAGGCGATTCTGCCGCACCTTTGCAGGACAACTTTTTTGACGATTATGCAAAGCCAGAAGAATATGATGGACCTACGATCAGTCAGGTTGATCAGTATATTTTTAATTCCGATGGCAAGATATTAAAGGATTTCCATGACGGCGAAAGGTATTATCTCTACATGAATGTAAATGCCGATGCTTCTGAAGCTATTCTGGTTTATGACGATATATGTTATTACATAGACGCTGAGCTTAACGTGACAGAGATAGCTACAGATATTGATTCAGCAGGTATTTGCTATGATGGCAGATATTGCTACTACATCACTAACATGAAGGATGATAAAAAAGGGATTTACCTTTATGATACCAAAAATCAGAATACAAAACTGATTTATGAAGCCAATATCATAAACGCCTGTCTTTCTCCAAATGGAAAGGTACTTGCTTTTTTCGAGTACTATGCTACCCCCAAAATACACATTTATGAAAACGGAATAGAAAAAGACGTTTTTGTAGCAGATGATAGTTCCAGTGTTGAAGCCATTTCAAACGATGCAAATACACTCTTTGTTACCGAATACGGCAATGATGATAGCTCTTTTATATGTATTGATAATGAAAAGACTATACGTCTGAGCAATGAACTTCTACTTGAATGCTATTATGACAGAGACTGTAAACAGGCAATGTTCATGGACGATGATGGTCTTAAGTACTTTAATTCCGGAGATAAAGACGCTACGATCGTAACTACCGATACTGAGGATCTTCGATTTGAAATTGCTGCCGGCAAAAGAATGATCATCTCTTATTTTGATGATAAATATATATTAGATACTGATTGCTTTTCAGATGCACTTATGCTCTACACCTTTGATGAGTGCTATGCCCTTTCCGGCAGTGTCCCTGAGATAATATGTCTTACAAATAACAACCCGGATGCCAGAAGCTTCAGTATGGCAATCACAAAGGAAGGCCCTACCTGTATAGGAAGTTCCGGCGGCGATTTAGTAAAGTTCTCCTACGATGGTAACAATGTCACAGAGACTATACTTTTTACCAGTGACGAGTTATCCCTCGATTATGTAGCAAGCAAGACTTTAGATAAAATCTGGTTCATATATGATAATGATGTTTACTATATCTCCGAAGGAAAAGAGCCTGTGATGGTTGCCGATCAGGGAAGTAAAACAAACTTTACACTTTTGTGGGATCCCTTTTCAGATATGTGTTTCTATGTAAAAGATAATAAATATTTATGCCGCGTCGGAACAGATTCAAGCGAAGATGTGAGAATATGTGACTATTGTAATAGTCTTACAAATATTCCTGGAAAAGATAATCTTGTTGGCTTTTACGACCATAACAAGACTAAATATATTGTTATTGGCGATGAAATAATAAAAGAATAAGTCAAGCTTACCTGTTCTTTAGAACTTGTAAAACAGTCTGCAAAAACAATGGCACGATTTGAACGGTTCTCAAAAAATAAAACAGAGCTTCAGTGTTCGAAATGACCTGCAACTTTCTTCAGGTTATCTATGATTGGCAGATGCTGAGGGCATACGCCTTCACATTGTCCACAGGCTATGCAATCACTTGCCTTTCCAAAGCCGCTGCTGACAAGATTTCCGTAATTCGAAAAATTGATGGTCCATCCTTTTTCTTCCATATCTTCACGCATATTTTCATTATAAAGCGAGAAATACTTGGGAATTGCTATTTTCATTGGGCAGCCTTCTGTGCAGTAAGAACACCCTGTACAAGGAATAGCAATCTGGCTGTTTATGATATCTGCAGCCTTAAAACACAACTGCTTTTCATCCTCCGACAAAGGCCTGAAATCCTGCATGTAGGCTGTGTTATTGTCCATCTGCGCTATACTGCTCATTCCAGACAGGACTACCATTACATTGTCCAAGCTTGCCACAAACCTGATTGCCCAGCTTGGAATGGACATACTCTCATCCTTGTCCCTGAACAGTTTTTCTGCTTCAGCGGGTAGTTTTGCCAGAGTGCCGCCCTTTACCGGTTCCATAACAATGACAGGTTTTCCATGCTTTACTGCTACTTCATAGCATTCTCTCGAATGAACCCATTCACTTTCCCAATCCAGATAATTTATCTGCAACTGCACAAATTCCATCTCAGGATGCTTTGTAAGTATCTCATCAAGGAGCTGTGGCGTATCATGGAATGAAAATCCCGCGTGGCGCACCAAGCCTTCTTTCTTTTTATCCAAAAGCCAATTGAAGCAATCAAGCTCTTCATATTTTTGATACATGCCGCCTTCAATGCCGTGGATCAGGTAATAATCAAAATATCCTGCACCGGTTTTCTTAAGCTGCTCATTAAAAACCTTGTCCCTGTCGTCTTTGGAGTTAATAAAACCTGCATGAAGCTTTGTTGCCAGTGTAAAGCTTTCTCTCGGGTGCCTTTCAACAAGAGCCTGTCTTGCCACATTCTCACTGTTGAAGCCGTTATACATCCATGCAGTATCAAAGTAGGTGAATCCTCTTTCAAGGAACATATCCACCATCTCTGAAACCTGTGCAACATCAACATCCGCATCATTTGTCTTGTCAATAAGCGGCATTCTCATCAAGCCAAATCCCAGTTTCTTTGCCGGTTTAAAATCCATAAGCTACCTCCTTGCCTGTTTTCTCTTTCTTTCAAGTACACTATTCACTCTATAAAAGGTCATATATTTATTTATATGTCAAAAATGTAGCACACAATTCATTTTGAATCATGAAAATATTTCGTCATCGTTGTATCGTTCCAGCTATTCTATAATTTATCCAATAGGCGCAAAGACCATTGCTGTACTTTTTTTCCAAAGAAGAAATGCTAAAGGCATTCCCAGAAACTCAGCAATTATAAAGCTCATCCACACCATATTCAGATTACCAAAACTACTTGCCGCTAATGCGAATATTAAAGGAAGCAGTGCCTGTCTAAGCATTGTCAGATACATGCTCTTTGTACCCAGAGATAACCCCTGAAGTGCAGCTGCGATGACAAGATTGATAATTGATAAAAGGTATGCTACTGCGAGAAGCCTGATTGCAGGCACTCCTATAGCCAGCATATTTGAAGATGCATCAAAAATCTCCAGTACTTTTACAGGTAGTATTTCCAGTATCAAAAAGAATACTGCATAAAACAGCAGTCCATATCCAAATGCCCATTTAACTGCATCGTTTACCCTGTCTTTCTTGCTTGCTCCATAGTTATAAGCAACTATCGGAATTAGCCCATTGTTTATGCCATGTACTCCCACAGTTACAACGCTGTACATGCGTGTGCAGACACCGTAAACGGCAACTGCTGTGGATGAGAATCCAAGAAGTATTGAATTCATGCCAACATTCACAAATGAAGTAAGTATCTGTACTACTGTAGAAGGTATTCCCACACTCAGAATCGCACGAATGCTCTCTTTGTCTGGGCGAAGCGTGAATGCAAAAGGTATTTCCTTATTCCATTTCCTGTTTATAAGGACACCTGCCATGAGCCCCACGCACTGCCCTATTACTGTTGCTATAGCAGCACCTGTAGTTTCCAGACGTGGAATTTCAAACATTCCGAAAATAAAGATCGGATCCAGGATCAGATTTGTTATGGATGCCGCAGATAATGTGAAAATAAACAGAGTAGATTTGCCGCTTGCTATTACAAATCGGTCAAATACCCACTGTCCCATCTGGCCGAATGAAAGCAGCATGCAGATGGTAAGATATTGTTTTCCATAAGTAGCAATGGCTGCATTGCCGCCGGACTGCCAATCATAGTAAGCATTAACAAAAAGCAAGCATACTACCGCATTTATCATCCATGAGCATATTGCAATAAAAATTGCAGCACTGGCCGTCTTTTTTACCCTATCAGGTCTTTTTTCTCCAAGAGCTTTTGATATTACTGCATTCAGGCCAACAGCATTACCAAGTCCCAGTGATGATACGATCATCTGCACTGGAGCAGCTAATGAAAGTGCAGTAAGTGCATCCTCAGATATTCTGGAAACAAAAATCGAATCAACAAAGTTGTAAAGTGAGTTTATCAGAAGGCTGAGCATAAGCGGAATTCCGGTTCCAAGAAGAAGTCTGCTCATCTTCTGCGTTCCCATGATATTTTCTGTTTCATTTGAAGTTCTGCTCATTCGGCACCTCCTTTGTGTTGTCCTAATGCAATCATATTATGACCATTTACCATAATCAAATACTTGTATTGGATGTCTTGCTATAATAATATTGAATAGGAAATAATTTTTAGGAGGCTCACATTATGGATATCCGGATTATGCAATATTTTCTGGCAGTAATAAGAGAAGGAACTATTTCAGGAGCTGCAGAAGCTTTGCATGTGGCGCAGCCATCACTTTCAAGACAAATGCGTGAATTGGAAGAGGAGCTGGGTGTAACATTATTCGAAAGAGGAAACCGTAGAATAACGCTGACAGAAGAAGGTTTGGTCTTAAGGAAGCGTGCTGAGGAGATGATAAGTCTCATGCAGCAAACAGAGGATGAACTTTCACAGGTAAAGAATAATACCACCGGAACAATCAGGATAGGTGCAGGTGAGTCCTGGGCATTTCAATATATTGCCCGGGTTGCCACAGAACTCACACATGAATATCCCGGTATAAAATTTAGTGTAAAAAGTGGGGATACTATTGATCTTATGGATGAACTCGGAAAAGGGCTCCTTGATTTTGCGCTTATTTTTTCTGATCATGATCCGAGCATCTATCAGTCTGCAACGCTTCCGGGAGCAGATATCTACGGAGTACTAATGCGAAAAGACAGCCCTCTCGCCAAAAAGAAATCACTCACTATGCAGGATCTCCTAAACGAACCTGTCATCATTTCCAGAGGAGCACAAAAACATTTTTCCTCGGATGAGGTGCTGTCAAAATTGAATATAACAGCCACCTACAATCTTATATACAACGCTTCAGTAATGGTAAAGGAAGGAATGGGCTATGCCATCTGTTTTAACAGACTGATAAATACTTCAGGCGACTCAGAGCTTACTTTTGTTCCCTTAAAGCCAGAAATGAAAATATATGGTAAGCTGATTTGGAAAAAATATCAGGTATTATCACCGGCAATAAAGAAATTCATTGAAAAAATAAATGTCATATTATAATTGGCGCTCATTGTATGAACTTCGCCATCTATTCAACTGCCACCAATTA
>NZ_JAILQF010000384.1 GCF_024699075.1 Butyrivibrio sp. | reverse complement strand
TGGAAGGCTTCAAGTCTCTCGACGAAGGCGCTTCTGTAGAGTATGATGTAATCCAGGGCGAAAAAGGACCTCAGGCAGTAAACGTAAACAAGCTTTGATATTAAAATAATATCGAAGACATCCCATCTATAGTACGGATGTAAGCTTTTCATTAAGGTCCGCCTTAAAAATAAAGCAAAGATTTATTTTACTCCAACAATTAACCGGAGCAGCCAAGCTGCTCCGGTTTTGTATTATCATATTATTTACAGGCATTCATAACATCTTTTATACTAAGGCTTCCTCCAAATATATCAAGTGCTGAGCCTACTGTTACGTCAATCTTGCCTTTTCCTATTTCTTTAAGCTTTGTAATATCCAAAATGCTGTGAACCCCTCCTGCATACGTTACGGGGATCCTTGACCAGCTTCCGAGAAGGCTGGCAACATTTTCTTCTATTCCACCCTGCTTACCTTCTACGTCAGCTGCATGGATCAAAAACTCATCACATGAATCTGCCAGTTCATCTAAAGTTTCCAATGACAATTTTGTATCTGTCATCTTCTGCCATCTGTCAGTAACGATATAATAGTCATCACCTTTTTTCTTACAGGAAAGGTCAAGTACAAGATGCTCTTGTCCTACAGTCCTTTTCATGATCTCAAGCTTGTCTCTGTCTATCTTTCCATCTTTAAAAACATATGATGTTACTATTACATGTGATGCACCGGCATCAAGAAATGATCCTGCATTCTCAGGTACTATTCCACCACCTATCTGCAAGGTACCTGGGTGAGCTGAAAGAGCGCTAAGTGCCTGCTTTAAGCTATCTTCATAGAAGCTGCTTCCAACAGGGTTTAATATTATTACATGACCACCTGTAAGTCCAAGATCATAATACATATCTGAATAATATGCTCCGTCTTTTTCAGAAACATAATTATCTAAAGATGCATTCTTATTGTCACTAAGGCTTGAACCTACAATCTGCTTAACTTTCCCATTATGGACATCTATACAGGGTCTGAATATCAATAGTATACCTCCCGGTTATTTAAGTCCGAGAGCATCTGCCATATCATACATTCCTGCAGTTTTTCCTGCAAGGAACTTAGCTGCTTCTACAGCTCCTTTTCCGAATATAGCACGAGAATATGCTCTATGTGAGAATGTTATGACTTCGTCTGTTCCGGCAAATATAACGTCGTGATCTCCTACGATTGTTCCGCCTCTTACTGCAGAGATACCGATCTCCTTTTCAGATCTCTTCTCTCTCTTCTGAGAACGATCATATACATATTCGTAATCACCGCCTGCAGCTTCATTAATAACGTCTGCAAGAGATACTGCTGTTCCGCTTGGAGCATCAAGCTTCTGATTATGATGCTTCTCAACAATTTCCATATCAAAGCCTGATCCTGCAAGAGTCTTGGCTGCCTCTTTAAGAACCTTCATAAGTACATTAACGCCAACTGACATATTGGCAGATTTAAGAACTGCAACCTTTGAAGAAGTCTCTTTGACGTGTGCTATCTGCTCTTCAGAAAGTCCTGTTGTGCAAAGAACTACTGGAAGATTTTTATCTGCGCAGGTATCTAATAATTCATCTACACCTGAAGCGTTAGAAAAATCGATAACAACATCTGCTTCAACATCTACTTCAGAAAGACTTTTAAATGTTTTAAAAGAATAGTTGTTTTCTCCAAACTTATCTACACCTGCTACAATGCTGATATCGTTATCAGCTTCAGCAATATCAACGATTACGTGTCCCATACGGCCATTACAGCCGTTCATGATAGCTTTTACCATTTGTATTATTCCTCTACTTTGAATAGACATCTCTGTAATAAGATGTATGCGTTAACGATAGCTTAGTTTTAAGACTTACACTTAAATAATCCAAATCTTGCCGGATCAGATAAGGCCGAATTCCTTCATTGCCTTTTTGAGCTGCTCTGCATGCTCATCGCTTACCTGTGTAAGAGGAAGACGAAGAGGACCTGCTTCAATTCCTACATACTCAAGAGCCTTCTTGACAGGAATAGGATTAACTTCTGCAAAAAGAGCCTTGATAAGAGGTATTGCATCAAGCTGAATCTTAGAAGCCTTGGCAAAATCTCCCTTAAGAGCATATTCGCACATTTCGTGAGTCTGTCTTGGTGCTACGTTGGAAAGAACAGAAATAACACCGATACCTCCAAGAGACATGATAGGAACAACCTGATCATCATTGCCTGAATAAAGATCTATAGCGCCATCTGTAAGATTCATCATCTCTGCTGTCTGAGAGATGTTACCTGTTGCGTCCTTGATTCCTACGATATTAGCCTTCTCTTTTACAAGCTTTGCTGCTGTTGAAGGAAGAATATTGCAGCCTGTACGGCTTGGTACATTGTACATGATGACCGGGATATCAATAGCATCTGCAACATGTGAAAAATGAGCTACAAGGCCGTCCTGTGTTGCCTTATTGTAATATGGTGTTACTGAAAGAACAGCGTCAGCACCATACTCCTGTGCTTCTTTTGAAAGCTGAACTGCTGTCTGTGTACAATTAGAACCTGTACCTGCTATTACAGGGATACGGTGGTTAACTTTATCGATACAGAACTTGACTACGTCCATGTGTTCTTTCTCGCTCATGGTTGCGGCTTCCCCAGTTGTTCCACAAACGATAATTGCATCTGTTTGATTTGAGATCTGGAATTCGATCAGACGTGCGAACTCATCATAGTTAACTGATCCATCCTGATTAAATGGTGTTGCAATAGCAACTCCTGCTCCCTTAAATACTGCCATAGTGGCCTCCTTAAAATTTTAGCTTACCAGGTCCACGCTCTATTCGCCCGGTTTATTCTACACAAAAGGGTGAGCGCCCTTCGTGCGCTCACCCTACAATCTTCCAAATTGGGATTATCGGATAGCGCCCCATCATTACTGATGACAGTCATACACCTATTTGATGTATGCCCAAGAATTCGGAATGCAGCTGCTTCCGAATCTTTCGGCGCGCTTTCCTTTCCATTCTCTTCTTTTACTGCTGCAGCATCCAAGAATGTACTTATAAAACACGCAACCTCTATCTCTGAACAGGTACATCATAGCACCGGCATTTTACAGTGTCAACCAATGCGCATGATTTGCCATATATATCGCAATTGTAATGAATATAAGCCTTTAACACCACTTGCCCATGTCTATGCTATAATGTTTATGGTTTTGTCAGATAATGATCTGTCATGTACTATTTTATAAGATACAGATCATTACTATTTTTAAAGATACTGATCAATACTATTTTTTTATCTTATATTAATAATTTTTATATCTTTTAAAAGAAAACTATGAAAGGATTGTCGATGATTTCGACATACATTTATGGATAATAGAGTAACTTTATATATGCACTCAGGAAGTGGTAATCACGGATGTGAAGCTATAGTCAGGTCTCTTACGAGTCTTCTTAATGCTCAGGATGAAACACTTAAACCTGATGTAATGACCAATGACAGGGCTGAAGATCTTCTGTATGTTCCTGAAGACATATGCCACTTTGTTGAAGAAAATCATATGGACAGAAATGTCATCAATCATACTCTTTACTATATTTATCGTAAGATCACAAAAGACAAAGAATCTTTTCTCAGATACAGATTCAAACACATGTACAAAAATCCTCCAAAGGTAGGTGTATCTATAGGAGGTGACACTTACTGCTACGACTATATGGTTGAAGAGATAATGCTTACTAACAGCATGCTTCATAAACTCGGAACAAAGACAATCCTTCTTGGATGCAGTGTTGAGCCAAGTCTTGTACAAAGACCTGATGTAGCTGCTGATATGAAGCTCTATGACAAGATCCTGGCAAGAGAAAGCATAACTTATAATGCTCTCCTTGATGCCGGAGTATCCAAAGAAAGACTTGAACTTGCCCCGGACCCGGCATTTACGCTTGATACAGAGTACCTTCCTCTCCCTGAGGGCTTTAAAGAGGGTAAGACTATAGGTCTTAACCTAAGTCCTCTTATAGGAATGTATGCAGAAGATAAAGATATAGCGATCAAATGCTACGAAGATCTTATTCAGCACATTTTGGATACTACCGATAATACTATCGCACTTATCCCTCATGTTGTCTGGGATAGAAGTAATGACAGGATTCCTCTTACATTATTATATGATAAGTTCAAAGACACAGGCCGAATCCTTCTTATAAAGGATCATAATGCACCGCAGCTTAAGGGTTTTATAGCAAGATGCAGACTCTTTATAGGTGCAAGAACCCATGCTACTATTGCTGCCTATTCATCATGCGTTCCTACTCTTGTAATAGGTTATTCAGTAAAGGCAAGAGGAATTGCCAGGGATCTTTTTGGTACAGAAGATAAATATGTGCTTCCTGTTCAGGAATTAAAAACAGGTAAGCAGCTTATAGAAAGTTATGAATGGCTAAATAACAACGCATCTGATATCACCAAAAAGCTGCAAAAAGCCATCCCTGAATATGTAATAAAAGCAAAGCGAAACGGAAGCGCTGTTATAGATCTTCTTTCATAACAGCACCTATGTGTATACGAAATTTTGACTAACAAAATCTTGTTTTTAGATCATTCTTGGTATATATTTTACATCGATTTATAAATGTTTTTTTGATATCATTGTTGCATCGTATTGTTATGAGTGCTAAAATATGTTGGTTTTGAAATAACAGATAGATAAGTTACTATATGAATTTGATTCTGACAGATTGTTCAGAATCCATAGTTTTTTAAGGAGTACCAGTATGATACAGACAAGAGATGACATTAGAAACGTTGCCATTATAGCTCACGTTGACCACGGTAAGACAACACTCGTTGACGCTTTGCTTCACCAGAGCGGAATCTTCCGTGACAATCAGGAAGTTGCAGAAAGAGTCATGGACTCTAATGATATCGAGCGAGAGCGTGGTATCACAATCATGTCCAAGAATACCGCTATTTCATATAATGGCGTTAAGATCAACATTATCGACACACCCGGCCACGCTGATTTCGGTGGTGAGGTTGAGCGAGTACTTAAGATGGTTAATGGTGTAGTACTTGTAGTAGACGCTTTTGAAGGTCCTATGCCACAGACTAAGTTCGTTCTTCGTAAAGCCATGGAGCTTGGTCTTCCTGTTGTAGTATGTATCAACAAGATCGACCGTCCTGAAGCACGTCCTAATGATGTAATTGATGAAGTTCTTGAGCTTCTTATGGATCTTGGAGCTAACGATGAGCAGCTTGACTGCCCATTCGTATTTGCATCTGCCAAAGCAGGTCTTGCATCCAAGTCACTTGACGAGCAGGGAACAGATATGAAGCCCCTTCTCGATACAATTATTGATTATATTCCTGCACCTTCAGGTGATCCTGAAGCTAATGCACAGGTTCTTATCTCCACAATCGACTACAGCGAATATGTTGGTCGTATCGGTGTTGGTAAGGTTGATAACGGCAAAGTAAAAGTTAATGATGAAGTTGTTATCGTTAACCACCATGAGCCTGACAGATTGATCAAGACTAAGATCAGCAAGCTCTATGAGTTCGATGGTCTTAATAAAGTAGAAGTTACAGAAGCAGGTATCGGTTCTATAGTTGCTATTTCCGGTATCAGCGACATGAAGATCGGTGATACACTTTGCGCTCCTGAAAATCCTGTAGCTATTCCTTTTCAGAAGATCTCAGAGCCTACTATCAGCATGAACTTCATAGTTAATGACTCTCCTCTTGCAGGTCAGGAAGGTAAATTTGTTACTTCCCGTCAGATAAGAGACCGTCTCTACAAAGAGCTTAATACAGATGTATCACTCAGAGTAGAAGATACAGAATCTACAGATACTCTCAAGGTTTCAGGGCGTGGTGAGCTTCACCTTTCAGTTCTTATCGAGAACATGCGTCGTGAAGGCTATGAATTTGCAGTATCTAAGGCTGAGGTTATTTATAAGACTGATGAGAACGGCAAGAAACTCGAGCCTATGGAAAAATGTTATATCGATGTTCCTGAAGAATTCTCAGGTACAGTAATTTCAAGACTTTCCGAACGTAAAGGTGAGCTTGTAAACATGGGAACAGCTAATGGCGGATACAGCCGTCTTGAGTTCAATATCCCTTCACGTGGTCTTATCGGTTACAGAAATGATTTCATGACAGATACAAAGGGTAACGGTATCATGAATACAGAATTCTCAGGATATGCTCCATTCAAGGGAGAGATATCTTATCGTAAGCAGGGTTCTCTTATTGCTTTCGAGACTGGTGAAGCTGTAACATATGGTCTTTTCAATGCCCAGGAGCGTGGTACTCTCTTTGTAAAGGCTGGCGATAAGGTTTACTCAGGAATGGTTATCGGTTCAAGTGGTAAGAGTGAAGATATCGAAGTTAACGTATGTAAGACCAAGCACCTTTCAAACACACGTACATCATCTTCTGATGAAGCTCTTCGTCTTGTACCACCTAAGGTTATGTCTCTTGAAGAAGCTATCGAATTCATCGACACAGACGAGCTTCTTGAGGTAACACCTACAACTCTTCGTGTTCGTAAGAGAATCCTTGATCCTACAATGCGTAAGAGAGCAGGCTATGCAGCTAAGAACAAGGCTCAGAACAAATAATCAAGATCGATATAAATAAAAAAGATTGATATAAATAAAAAAGATTGATATAAATAAAAAAGCTTCCCGCGCCCTCAGGGGTTCGGGAAGCTTTTTTGACTTAAACTTAATATCCTATAAAAATTCTTATTTCTTGCAAAATATGATCAGAGTCAAAACCTGGACTTATATCGGATAAAATCCTGTATCTCCTTTTATTATTGTTGCTCTTGCACTTGTGATCTCAGTTATTGTAGTAATTACTTTATCAACATCTGCTGCACTTACAATTATGTCATAGCTGACGTCTACGCCATATGTGGGATTATCCAGAGGAATCTCCATAAGTCCAAACGTATGCTGGATCTTATCTACCATATCATAGCCGATACTAAAAGAAATCTTCTGTCCATAGGTCATGACAGCTGTCTTTGAAGCTGCAAGGGCTGCCTGTGAAGCCTGGGTATAAGCTCTTACAAGTCCTCCTGTTCCAAGAAGCGTACCTCCAAAATATCTTGTAACAACTATTAAGGTATTAGTTATACCCGCTCCCATAATAACTTCTAGGATTGGCTTTCCTGCCGTTCCTGAAGGTTCTCCGTTATCAGAGAAGCGCTGGTTCTCGCTCAAGGCTCCAAGAACATATGCATAGCAGTTATGGCGGGCATCCCAATACTTTTTTTCAACAGATTTTATAATATCCTCTGCTTCCTTGGCGTTTTCTATAGGAAAGGCCTGACCTATAAAGCGGGATTTCTTGATTTCTATCTCATCAGATCCGCCTTCAGTTATTATCTTATAAGATTTATCATTATTATTATTTTTGTCCATACTGATATAGTAAACGAACACAATATGATAAAACAAGCTTTAATCATAATAATTCTTTATAAAATAACCTTATATTCTTTATGTAAAATAAGCCAAAACGCCATAAATTGTGAACTTTAAGCTTAACTTCTTTATTCACTCGCCCAGATTTGCTATAATAGTATGATAAATTGGAGGAACTATTATGAATTATGGTAAAGAAGGCGTCAGAAAGCAGGAAACTGCACTCCGTAATGGAACTGGACGCTGGGGCAAAAAGCTCGGAACTTTTTTATTTAAAGTAGTCCTTTTGGCTATAATTTCAGTAATTATATTATTCATAAGTGCTGGAATCGGAGCCTTTCAGGGCATTATTGATTCATCTCCTGATATAAGCAATATCGATGTTACTCCTTCAGGATTCAGTACTTTCGTATATGACTCTGAAGGTAATCAGATAGCAAAGCTCGTATCAACTGACTCAAACCGTATCCCGGTAACACTGGACATGGTTCCTAAGGATCTTCAGAACGCATTTATAGCGATCGAGGATGCTCGTTTTAAGGATCATAACGGAATCGATATTCAAGGTATCATCCGAGCAGGATATGTTGCTATAACCACAGGCAGTTTTTCAGAAGGTGCTTCTACAATTACCCAGCAGCTTATCAAGAACAATGTTTTCACCGGATGGACCGAAGAAGATACACTCGTTGCCAAGTTCAAGCGTAAGATTCAGGAACAGTATCTTGCAATACAGCTTGAAAAGACGATGTCCAAGGAAGATATTCTTCTAAACTATATGAATACCATCAACCTTGGCCAGAATACACTTGGCGTTCAGGCAGCATCTCTTAGATACTTTAACAAATCTGTAAGCGAGCTTACCTTATCAGAATGTGCGGTTATAGCAGGTATCACTCAGAACCCTAGTAAATTTAATCCTATAACTCACCCTGAAAACAATGCAGAGAGACGTGAAAAAGTTCTTGGAAACATGCTGGAACTCGGATTTATAACTCAGGAAGCTTACGACGAAGCAATGGCTGATGATCCTTATTCAAGGATTCAGGTTGTTGATTCTGAAACAGAGGACAACACAGTCAACTCCTATTTTGTAGATGCTCTTACAGATGTGGTACTTGATGACCTTGTTGACGCCGGATACACTGAAACCCAGGCTTATTCACTTTTATACAGTGGTGGTCTTAAGATTTATTCAACAATGGATCCTACTATTCAGGGAATATGTGATGAGGTCTTCCAGGACGAATCCAACTTCCCGGCTAATACAAGTTATCTTCTCGATTATGCTCTTACTATCAAGAACGCTGACGGAGAATATGAAAACTACAGTGATGAGATGATGGAAACCTACTTCAAGGAGACCAATTCATCATTTGATCTGACTTTCTCTTCTACAGAAGCGGCAGAAGAAGCCATAGAAGAATATAAAGCTGCTATTGTCGGAGAAGATGATACTATTATCGATGAGAACTACACACTTACACCTCAGCCTCAGGTATCACTTACTATTGAGGATCAGTCTACAGGATACATCGTTGCTATGGAAGGCGGACGAGGCACTAAGACAGCAAGCAGAACCTTAAACAGAGCTACTGATGTTAAGAGGCAGCCCGGTTCTGCATTCAAGGTTCTTTCAGCCTACGCTCCTGCCCTTGACAGTGCAGGATATACACTTGCAACAGTTATCAATGATGCTCCGTTTAATTATTCAAACGGAACACCTGTAAGAAACTGGTACAGTGGCTATCGCGGACTCTCAACCCTAAGAGATGGTATACGTGATTCCATGAACGTTGTAACCGTTAAGCTCATGACGCTTATTACTCCTCAGCTTGGTTATGACTATCTTGTTAATAAGTTCCATATCTCAACTCTTGTTGAAAGAGAAGAACGTAACGGCAAG
>NZ_JAILQF010000374.1 GCF_024699075.1 Butyrivibrio sp. | reverse complement strand
GTATCAGAATCAAGATTGTCATAAGACAAGCGGATACGTCCTATAGAACAGGAGGACATATCACTTTCTGCAGGAAAAGAGGAATCGCTTGCTGCAAGTGTATATGCTCCTATTACTCTATGAGATGTGTCTACATCATCAAAATTGAATTCATCATTTATATCTATATATTCTGTACTTTCGTCATCTTTAAAAGTAAGAGACTGCTGGGTTCTATACCCTGTAAAAATAAATCTTCCAGCATAATCTTCATTACCTGTTGAATAATATTCATCAGAAAGTGCACTCATTTCAGTAAGAATAGTATCTACGTCATCAAGTGTCTCATACTGGTTAACGCCCTTATTGCACTGCTGGATCAAAGATGTAAGAACATCTGTAACAGTTGAAAGTGCATCTTCTGTAACATTCAGCCAGCTTTCTGCATCTCCTGCATTCTTTTCATAGTACTGGGAAAGTTCTGTTACATTACTACGAAGGCGAAGTGCTCTTATAGCAATAACAGGATCATCAGATGGTCTTGTAAGCTTCTTGCCGGTTGCGATCTGAGTGTTCAGATCATTTTCAGACGACTTGTTATTATTGATATTGTAGATTGAGTTGTTGTGCATTATCTTGTTAGTAATTCGCATATAAAACCTCCGCGTAATCTGTCATTGCCGTTTTTTGGCCCGTAGTAAAAATTGTATTACTATTTTTACTACTCATACCCCAGTATTAAGAATCAGCTGATCATACATTTCAGTAAGTGTCTGAACTACTTTTGAACTTAGTGTATAAGCATTCTGGAACTTAACAAGGTTAGCTGCTTCTTCATCTTCATCAACGCCTGAAACAGACAGTCTCTGGTTTCCAATAGTATTTCTGAGTGCTGTATATGTTTTTTCCATAGTAGTTGCATTACTTGAGTTAAGTGCTGCATCAGCAAGAAGCTTATCAAGAAATTCACCAGAAGTTGCCCCTCTGAATATCTCTTTGGAATTGAACATATCGCCAAGTTTATCGATATTACCAAATTCATCATCACCTTCAGTGATATCCGATTTGGTAGCCAGAAGATCTGCATTATGCTCCATTGCAGAATATACTGCAAAGTTATCTCCTTTAAGATAATAGTATCCATAGTTGGTTGTAGAAAGTTCTTCAAATGTATACTGGGCTGCCGAAGTATTAGTGGATACTGTTCTGTCACCTGTCAGCATATAGCATCCGCTTTCACCTGTAGATGTAAATCCTGTTGTAGTTATATTATTAACTTCTCTTGAAAAATTCCTTATCCACTCATTCATCTGAGCCTGATAATATGGAATTCCCTGATAATCAATTGATTTACCTATAGAAACGGTTTCATAGGATTTGGACTGTATTCTGGAAAAATCAACTGCTGCTCCCGTTTCATCATCAGTATCATCAAGAACAAATGTATAGCTGCTGTCTCCATCATAGGTCCAGCTGTCGTATTCATAGGTTCTTGATCCTATCTGGATTATTCCCTGCTCGGGAAGCGCGCACTGAGCCATATCTTTAAGATAATCACTTGTTACTGCCACTGTCAGGGTATGAGTCTGATAATTCCATACTCCGCTTGTACCATTAAAGAACTTCTGATTATTACCATCTCTCATCTGGATAAGGCCGTAAAGCTTACCACCAATATTCGCATTATCAAGATCGAAGTTACCTGTAAACTTACCGCTACCCTCTTCATAATTGCTTCTTGCCATCTTGATATTGTATAGACCGTCAATATCATTTTGATTTATAGATTCATCTTCATCTCTTGCTACGCAGATAAGCTTGTTATAGCTGTATGTATCAATAAGGCACTGACCGCCTGCAATCCATACTTCAAATCTTGTAGCGCCTGTATCTCTGTCAGGATCATTTTCATCTATTACATCAGTCTCTTTTACATCAACTGATACATACTCAGACAGATCATCTATAAGACTGTCTCTTGTATCTCTAAGATCATTGGCTGTTGTTCCGGTCATTTCGATGATATTGATCTGTTCATTAAGACTTGCAACTTCTTCTGCTATTGAGTTAATAGCATCGCAGGTAGACTTTATTTCCTGATTGATATCATTTTGAAGGTTCTGAAGATTTATTGCCATTGTATTAAAGTAATCAGTAATAGAAGTCATTGAAGCTACATATGTAGCCTTTGTAGTTGTAGTTCCTGATGCTGTCATAACCGACTGAAGATTGGCCTGCATTTTGGAAAAAAGAGTTGAAAACCCTGTTTCTCCATTATCCGTAAGATACTGTTCTACAAGACTCTGATAATAATTTTTCTGAGTATATTCACCATAAAGCTTTTGGTTGTCTCTATATCTTGTGTCATAGAACTCATCTCTTATTCTTTCAATAGCCACAGTATCTACACCTGCTCCTGCGCATCCATAAGTAGTAAATACTCTGAGTGCATCAGCTGCTTCCTGTGTAACAGTCTGTCTTGAATATCCATCAGTATTCGCATTGGATATATTATTGGCAGTTGTATTCATAGCCGCATTAGCTGCCCTGAGTCCTGATGCTGCTATATTAAGTCCGAAAAATTGTGATGGCATAGATTCTGTCCTTCCTTCTTGGCTTTTTAAAGCCTTAAATTAAAACTATGAAGTATAGTTTTAATATTTTTAACTACCAAGAGATGTAACTACATGTTCGAGCATTTCACTTACTACATTGATAAAACGGCTTGCTGCATTATAAGCATTCTGGAACTCTATCATGAATTCAAGCTCTTCATCACTTGATACACCAACTATCTGTTCTCTTGCTGCAGATATAGTATTAACAGTAATTACCTGATTTTCTGACAATGCCTTGTTAACACTTCCTGTATTAGCGATCTGTGATACGAGTGCATCATAGTATTCCAAAAGGTCTATCTTGGTTGCAACATTTGGATTAAGCTTATAATCAGCATCTGTAAATACTTCCTTTAGTGCTGTAGCTGCTGCCGTATCCTCTTCTCCGTCAATTGTCACGAATGTATTAAGTGTAGGTGTCTGAAGAAGCTTTTCATTAACTTCTGTATTTACGATAGTAAAGCCTGTTATATTATTACCTGCCAGATGATCGCTATCGATGTCATAAGTAAGTGCATCGTCATCATCTATCATGTTGAACATGGTATAATCTGCAGGATTTGCTGTAGCTGTTCCATATTTAAGATTTGTAAGTGTCGCAGGATTACTTGCTGCATTTTCATATACCTTATTGATAGCTGTTACTATGTCATGGAACATCTGATCAAATTCTGCTTCTACATTCATGATCACTGACTGTGCAATATTCTTGTTGTAATAGGTTCCTGTCTCATCATCAGTAATATCATGATATGTAGCATTATGATCACCCCTTGCAAGTAGTGTTGCTCTTAGTTCTCCAACATCTGTATTGAGCTGGCTTGATACTGTTCTGGTGAGGTCGTAAACATGAGCTCCGCTTATGTCAAGAACGGTATTCCCATTTTCATCTTCATATTGTTTCGCTGCATATTCCCAATAAACTGTATTGTAGTTACATGGGCTTTCATCAATATCACATCCTAGGTGATGAACATTATCTGAAAGAACAAACTGTGTTCCTTCAAAGTTAACAAGAACATTACCAAACATATCCTCTTCATAAGTAATATTTCCAAGTTCCCCAAGTCTGTCTAAAAGACTGTTTCTGGTATCACGAAGATCGTTGGCTTTTTCTACATAACCTGATTCTATAGCCACTATCTTCTGATTAAGTTCTCTTATGCTATCACCAATATCATTTATTTCATCTACAAGAGTCTTAACCTGGCTGTTAAGATTCTCCTGGTATTCTACAAATCCCTTATAAACTGCCTTTGCACTTTCAACGAATTCGGAACATCTGTTTACAAATGCTGCCTGATTAACTGCACTTGTAGGATCTTTTGCAAGCTCCTGTACCTGCTCCCAAAGGTTAGTAAGGTTATCTGCAAATTCTGCTCCGTTCATTTCCTGCAAAAGGTCCTCTACCTGTTCAAGAGTTTCAGAAGATATATCATAAAATTCACTTCTGCCGCTCTCTAGTCTGTAGGACGCGTCAAGGAATACACTTCTTACCTGTTTACAGTTAACATATGCAACGCCAAGACCTGTCTGTTTATGTGCTATTGCAGGTTTGTTATCTATGGTCTGATACTTACCATCTCCAAGTGATACCTGCTGACGTGTATAGCCTTCAGTACCAATATTTGCAAGGTTATGTGAAGTTGTATTAAGAGCATTTTGTGCTGTTTGAAGGCCGGATACGCCGACATAAAGGTTTGACATCAACATAAGTCTATTCTCCTGTAAGTAAAAATCTGCAAGTTATCATGCATTTACCTGCCGGTCTTTTGCTACAAAAAAAGCAGACACACCGAAGTGTTGTCTGCTTTTGTGAACTACCGAGTGAAACGTCCGGCGATGATCACACTAGTGTGATGATCACTGCCTGGCATCGAATCTGCCTGTATTAGTTCCTATGAGGGAACCCATGGTTCCTGCTGTTTTATCATAATTGGCTGTCTCAGGAGCACTGCCTGCTTGCTGCAGGATGTTCATTTCGAACTGGATCATTTCAAGAGAGCCTTCAAGGAGCTCTTGATTTTGTCCGTTAACGATCCTGACATGTTGTGAAATACTCTTAAGTCTATCTCGCACCTGTGCCAGTTGTTTTTGCTCCGATGGCCGCTTATCCAGCATGCGAACCAGTTCGGTCAGTTTCAATGTCTTGACATCCTTGTTCAATACATTAGCAATGTCCGTCATTACTTCGATCCTCTTCTTTTCAAGCTTCTGGATCTTTCCTACGGAAATTTGCTCTTCATCCGTGATTTGCGAAAGTTTCTCAAGATCTCCGGCCGCTATGACCGGTGTCTTTTTACTCGATAATCCCAAAAGCTCGTCATATGCTATACATTCCTGATTCAAAACCTCTATCAGATCTTCCATCAGACTCGCCATGGGGTTATCTCCTTACGCTTTTATAATCTTTATTTATGCAAATTCTGCAAGCATCTTATCAGCAAAATCATCTGAGCTGATATCGTATGTGCCATCTTGTACCTTTTCTCTAAGAGGAGCAACAAGTTCCTCTCTAACATCAGGTGCATTCTTCACTGCCTGCTTAGCAACCTGGATATCTTTACCTAATGAAGAAATCTGGACATTATCTGTCTTTGTAGCCTTCTCGGTCTTTCCAGTGTGCTGTACTTTTTGTGTGTTATATACCTGTTGTACCTGGTTGTAAGCTTCAATACGCATTGCTTTCTCCTTTCTGGGGAGTTCTTTGGACCTCATATATTTGTGCCTGGCATCTGCTGCCTGGCCGGTAGCTCGCTGACCTCCTTGTCTCCAACGCGAACCCTATTACTATTTCTACTACATTTATCGGTCGAACCCCAATTAACTTTAGACTCTTGAGATATTATTTTAGTGCTTTTTAATAAGTTTGTTAGAATTTAACAGTTCCGTGCTGGATGTCAGACTGTTAATATAGCACTTTTAATACCCCGGTTTCCTCCCTATCGAATGATCATAGGGAAACGTTACATTTTATTGCCGTTTCCATGTGTTTTTTCTTATAGGCTATACGTTTACCGATATAGGCTATCGGCTATCCTCCTTTCCCCTTAGTACTACATAACTCCTCCAAAATCATGCAGTACGTTCTCTTTCTTTGAACTGACGCTTCTTTTCATAAAGTTCTATATCTGCACGGCGAAGTAACTTCTTAATAGAACGGTTATTCTGTTCATTTCGTACCCAGCCGATTGATATACTAAGGTTATAAGGCTTTTTGAGCCTGTGATTCTCTACTGCAAGAGTCATATGAATATAATCACACAGATGCTCAGCATCAAGATCGGATTCTGTCTCCATTACCACTATGAATTCATCTCCGCCATATCTTGCAATAAAAGGTCTTCCGGAAACTCCTCCGCAGGCTTTCTTAAGACAAGAGGCAACTGCTATAAGTGCCTGATCACCTTCAACATGGCCGTAAGTATCATTGATTCCCTTAAATCTGTTCATATCCATCATAAGGACGCATATTCTGCCTCGCATCGGTGTTGAAAGCTTGTACCATAAGTAACCTGTAAGCTCATTTCTGTTGTTGAGTCTTGTAAGAGGATCAAGTGATATAAGCTCATTCTGATTGTCATTGTATAGTGCAACCATATACAAAAGAATGATAGCTATCGTAACTGTCTGTGTCTTATCCAGATAAGCTATTATGATAAATGCAGCTGATGGAATAAGGCATATGATATCTTCGAGAATTTTTTTAAGCGTTCTGTTTCTATTGCGGATCTCTATATCAAGAAAGTTATAAGCATACATCACCATATAAACAGATATTACAGCAAGAAGAGCAAGGTATAATCCCTTAAATACAACTCCTACTGCCATTAGCGCTTTGCCACTTGCATCCACAAAAAAGTACCCTATAAGGTTAACCACAAGGAGAACCAGACATAGGACTAGTAACCTAAAGTAATTTCTTGCTTTTCTTTTGTTAGAGTGATTTCTTTTGATATTAAACAGAATCATTGCAGAGAGTCCTATCCCAAACAGACGGAATACGACATAACAAAAACTCTCTTCCATACCGGTATTCTCCCTTCCCGCCGATCGGATATCCAAGTCCGATTTCCCCGGCTTTATACCGACTGCAATTTACCCCTTACAGTCGTTCCTAAAAACCCCTATACAGATATATTATCGGACGATTTTTAAATTACTTAACCCCTATTTTGAAATTTTTTTTATTTTTTTTTGAAAAAAAATAAGACAATAAAAAAAGAGCTGCTTTTTAGTTTTTCTCATCTAAAAAACAGCTCCATTATTCGCTTATTATTTCACTACTTACTGAGCTTTATCCATGTTAACCGGATCGCCCTGTGCCATTTCAAGATCAACACCTGTTGTGTTTGGAAGTTCATCTTCAAATTTATAATCCTTACCAGGAAGGACTGCATTAAGAAGAATACCAACAAGTGAACCTGTTGCAAGACCTGAAAGTGTTACACCGCCAAATGGAAGTGGAAGTGAACCTGCAGATGAATAGCTGATACCTATTGTAAGTACCATGATCATAGCAGCTACAAGTACGTTACGGCTCTTAGAGAAGTCAACATGTGTCTCAACAAGGTTTCTGATACCTACAGCAGAGATCATTCCATAAAGTACAAGTGATATACCACCAATTGTTCCGCTTGGCATAGTCTCGATGATAGCTGCAAACTTAGGGCAGAAACTCATAAGCACTGCAAAACCGGCTGCAATTCTTATTACAAGCGGATCATAAACCTTAGTAAGTGTAAGAACACCTGTATTCTCGCCATAAGTTGTATTGGCAGGAGCTCCAAAAAGTGAAGCTATAGTAGTTGCAAGACCATCACCAATAAGTGTTCTGTGAAGACCTGGATCCTTAATATAGTTGCGGCCTGTTGTTGATGATATAGCTGAGATATCACCAATGTGCTCCATCATTGTTGCAAATGCGATAGGAACAATCGTTATTACAGATGTTATAAGAACACCTGAATCAAATCCATTTGTAAAAAGTGAGAACACTGTATTTTCAAAATGAACAGGAAATCCTATCCAAGGTACGCTTGCAACCTGAGCATAATCTATCATCTCAATGCCAAGTGCATCCATTACAGCAGATACTATATATGAACCAATTACTCCAAGCAGGATAGGAACAATTCTTACAAGACCTTTGCCCCAGATATTGCAGCCAATAACTATAGCAATAGCTACAATTGCAGGAATCCAGTTCCAGTTATCTGCACAGTTATTAATAGCAGATGGAGCAAGATTAAGACCTATTGCAATAATGATAGGACCTGTAACTACAGGTGGGAAGAACTTCATGACCTTACCTGCACCAAAGGTTCTAAAAAGGAATGCAAGAACCAGATATAAAAGACCTGAAACAGCAACGCCAAAACAAGCATAAGGCAAAAGCTCTGTATTGGAAGCTCCACCATCAAGAAGCGGCGCTACAGCTGCATAACCACCAAGAAATGCGAATGAGGAACCAAGAAATGCCGGAACCTTACGACCTGTAATAAGATGAAAAAGAAGTGTGCCAAGACCTGCAAAAAGAAGTGTTGTAGATACATCAAGACCGGTAAGAATAGGAACAAGAACTGTTGCTCCAAACATTGCAAACATGTGCTGAACTCCGAGAATCAGCATTCGGCCCGTTCCAAGACTTCTGGCATCATAGATCGGCCCATCAAAAGCTTTGGTATTTTTACCCATATTTTCCTCCCTCTTAAATAAGCGTTTGACTAGTTGTTCAAAACCCAAATATATTATAGCGAACATACCGCCAATTTCAACTTAAAATTTATCAATAAAATGGCTCAGACTTTAATCTAAAAGTCTGAGCCTGTAAATTTATGAATATGCAAGGTCTACATGCTGTACAATTCCTGCTTTACCATTTTCATGAAGAAATACACCGGATGATCTTACTACGCCGTTAACGCCGTCCTTAAAAAGATCGGAAGAATACGAAGTATACTCAGTTCCAACTTCTCCAAGATAGATTGCTCCAACATCAGCCTCCTTTAAAGTCAGAAGCTCGTCATGGCCTTTATCATCTTTGATCCAGACTTTAAGTGCTGCCCAGGAGGATTCATCATTTTCATCTATCCAGCCATTACCATCCTCATCATATTCTCTTAGTTCGCCAAAGCCGTCTCCTGTTTGCGCGCCAAAGAGTTCGCTTCCATCATTTATAGTGCCGTCGCCGTTTTTGTCTACCGCAAGAAAGCCTGACCCAAGCCCCGGCATCTTTACATTCTCCTTATTCCCATCCATATTAAGATCAAAATAAAAAGACTGGTCTGATATTTCTGCAACATCATCTCCAACATTTATTACAAGAGGATCCATAAGAAGCTGTCCCATGGCCCCAAGATTAAGCTCCGAATACTCTGCAAACTCTCTCGACATGCCAAAACTTACATTAAAGTCTATGATTCGTCCATCCTCTGTAACAGCTCTTCCATCTGCGCTAAACTGCATAGATTCCTTCTCATAACTCATTAAAGAATAGGAATTAGAGCTTCTGTAAAGGCCCGCATTTCCATTTGATATAGAATCAAGCTGCTCCGATATATTTCTGGAAAAAGAGTCCCAGCCTTTTCCTCCCAGATCCTGGGCAAGTTTTAGTATAAGTCTCAAAAGATGAACATGTATCATGTCCATAGGGCTAAGTCCCTGACTTTCATTTAAGGTCTCAGGTTCCTCTACCTGAATCTCATGATAGGTTCCAGGATTCATATAAAGACCTGAAGACTCTGCATCAAGAAGTTCCAGATCCTTATCAGATCTGGCATACGTATCTCTTAATATCTCAGACTCCTTATTACTTTCAAGCGTTTTAAAGCTTGACGAAAGCCCAAACGGCTTTATCGTATCCTGCATGTTTTGAACTACGTGTTCACGCCTTGAGCTTAGTTCAATGTTACTTGCTGCAATTCTCATAATACGCCTCATGTCTTTCCGGAAGCGCTCATTAAAGTCTTCATCCATGACCTTTTATAGCAAAAAAGGGCATAAAATTAGCGCCTCCACCAAAAATTAAAAGTTACTATCTTCCGTGAAAGACGCTATCCTTAGCATGCAGAACTCCGTCCCGTCAAAAATACCCGTGATGTCTGATAACAAACAAATCGAATACTGTAACATAAATCCGTCGTTACATTTATTTTATCGGTACGGTTCTTAACATTATTAACTTAATTATAAGATATATTTATAAGGAACAACTATTATACCCTTCAGATTCAGATTTCTCCGTGAAGAATCTTCTCAGCATTCTCGACACGCTCCTTGGAAGGTGCAGGTGTATCTTCAAGAGTATATTTGATTCCAAGTTCTTTCCACTTAAATACTCCGAGATTATGATAAGGAAGTACTTCAATCTTCTCTACATTATGAAGTGTTTCAATGAAGGCTCTGGTCTTTTTAAGTGCATTATCATCATCAGTAACACCAGGTACAAGTACGTGTCTGATCCAGATAGGCTTGTTGATATCAGAAAGATATCTCATTCCATCTAAGATATTGGCATTGTCCTGTGCTGTAAGATCCTTATGAGCTTCCGGCTCAATATGCTTGATATCTACAAGAAGAAGGTCTGTAAGCTTCATAAGTTCTTCAAACTTTGAGAAAAAAGGCTCCTGTCTTGTAAATGGCTGAAGTGCAGTATCAATACAGGTATTGATTCCGCGCTTTTTAGCTTTTGTAAAGAGCTCAAGAAGGAAATCAATCTGAAGAAGTGCTTCACCACCGCTTACAGTTATTCCGCCATCATTGCCCCAATAAGTCTTATAACGTTCTGCCTTATCAAGGAGTTCATCAGCATCTATAAACTGTGTATCATCTCGCTCTTGGGCCCATGTATCAACATTGTGACAATATCTGCATCTCATGTTGCAGCCCTGCAGGAATATAATATATCTGATGCCAGGACCGTCTACTGATCCAAATGTTTCTATTGAATGTACTGCGCCTTTCATAAAATCTCCATTCCGCTGCCATTATAGTGCAGCACTAACATCCATGAACCTGATACTTCAGATTCTGTAAATCACATATATCTTTTAAAAAAGGACTGCAAAGAATTGTTAACTCCCTTTGCAGTCCTTTTTCATATAAGCATTACGCTCTTAATAAGTCTGTTATATCAAAAACCAAACAACACATTAGAGTGATTCGTGACATGTACGAGCAATAACGTCAAGCTGCTGCTCCTTAGTCAGGTTGATGAACTTAACAGCATAACCTGATACACGAATTGTGAAGTTAGCATACTCAGGCTTTTCAGGATGCTCCATAGCGTCGATGAGCTTGTCCTTACCGAATACGTTAACGTTGAGGTGGTGAGCACCCTGCTCGAAGTATCCATCAAGAACACCAACAAGCTTGTTAGCTCTCTCCTCATCATCGTGTCCAAGAGATGAAGGGTTCATTGTCTGAGTATTTGAAATACCGTCAAGTGACCACTCATAAGGAACCTTTGCAACTGAGTTAAGAGATGCAAGAAGTCCGTTCTGCTCAGCACCGTAAGATGGTGATGCTCCAGGAGCGAATGATGTGTAAGCTGCTCTTCCGTCAGGTGTAGCACCTGTTGCCTTACCATAAACAACGTTAGATGTGATAGTAAGGATAGAAGTTGTAGGCTCAGAGTCACGATATGTGTGGTGCTTTCTGATCTTAGTCATGAATGACTTAAGAAGATCAACACCGATCTGGTCTGCTCTGTCATCATCGTTACCATACTTAGGGAAGTCGCCTTCTATCTTGTAGTCGATAACAAGACCGTTCTCATCACGGATTGTCTTAACCTTAGCATACTTGATAGCTGAAAGTGAATCGATAACGTGTGAGAAACCAGCAATACCTGTAGCAAATGTACGACGTACATCTGTATCGATAAGAGCCATCTCAGCTGCTTCATAGTAGTACTTATCGTGCATGTACTGGATGAGGTTAAGGATATTTACATAAAGACCTGCAAGCCAGTCAAGCATCTTGTCATATTTAGCCATAACTTCATCGAAGTCAAGGTACTCAGATGTGATAGGTGCATAAGCAGGACCTACCTGCATGTGCTTACCGCTCTTATCTGTGAACTTCTCATCTACACCGCCGTTGATAGCGTATAAAAGAGCCTTAGCAAGGTTAGCACGAGCTCCGAAGAACTGCATCTCCTTACCTGTCTGTGTAGCTGATACGCAGCAGCAGATTGAGTAGTCATCGCCCCAGATTGGACGCATAACATCATCGTTCTCATACTGGATAGAAGATGTTACAACTGAAATGTGAGCTGCATACTTCTTGAATGTCTCAGGAAGTCTCTTAGAGTAAAGAACTGTAAGGTTCGGCTCTGGAGCAGGTCCCATGTTCTCAAGAGTATGAAGGAAACGATAGTCATTCTTTGTAACCATGTGACGTCCGTCTCCGCCAAGTCCACCAACCTCAAGAGTAGCCCATACAGGGTCACCTGAGAAGAGGTTGTTATATGAAGGGATACGAGCAAACTTAACCATACGAAGCTTCATTGTGAAGTGATCGATAAGTTCCTGTGCCTGTTCCTCTGTAAGTGTTCCCTCTTCGATATCACGGTTAATATAGATATCAAGGAATGTTGATACACGACCAACTGACATTGCAGCACCGTTCTGAGTCTTGATGGCTGCAAGGTAACCGAAGTATAACCACTGAACAGCTTCCTTAGCGTTCTTAGCAGGCTGTGAAATATCATAGCCGTAAGACTCTGCCATAGCCTTCATGCCCTTAAGAGCACGAACCTGCTCAGAAATCTCTTCTCTCTGACGGATGATGTTATCTGTCATTGTTCCATCACCGCAGTTGTTGTAATCTTCCATCTTCTTAGCGATGAGGTGATCAATACCATAAAGAGCAACTCTTCTGTAGTCGCCTACGATACGTCCACGACCATATGTATCCGGAAGACCTGTTACGATGTGGCTGTGACGAGCAGCTCTCATCTCAGGTGTATAAGCATCAAATACTGCCTGGTTGTGAGTCTTGTGATACTCTGTGAAGATCTTGTGGAATTTAGGATTAACTTCGAAGCCGTATGTTGAAGCAGCTTCCTCTGCCATCTTGATTCCGCCGTAAGGCATGAATGCTCTCTTTAAAGGCTTATCTGTCTGAAGACCAACGATCTGCTCAAGATCCTTAGTCTGCTCATCAATATATCCAGGGCCATAAGCTGTAAGACCAGAAACAACTTCTGTCTCGCAATCAAGAACGCCGCCGTTCTCACGTTCTTTCTTCTGAAGCTCCTGAAGCTTGCCCCATAATGTATCTGTAGCCTGAGTCGGTCCTGCAAGGAAAGACTCATCACCATCATACTGGGTGTAGTTGTTCTGGATGAAGTCACGTACGTTAACGTCTCCAATCCAGTGTGTTCCTTTGAAACTTCTCCATTCTTCTCGCATAAAGGTACTCCTTCTAGTGCCGTCATGCATGGACTTATCCATGCGCTGAATTATTTGTTATATTTTTAACCAACGGCGTGATTTTAACATGTATAATGATTGTATGTCAATCAAGAACATAGACAACATTTCATTGTTTTTCCTTGTTTTTCTGCTGTTTTGCACAAAGATATTTACACAAATTTGAAGAATCCCCTGTTTATGCGGTTTTATCGACAGTGTTGCACAAGCATTTTCTCATTTTTTCGTCATATTTTTTGGCGATACTGTGTATTATTACTTCCAGATTTTTAATTGT
>NZ_JAILQF010000184.1 GCF_024699075.1 Butyrivibrio sp. | reverse complement strand
GTAAAGATATTGAAGCCGCGTTCCTTAATAAAGTCCTCGATGCTATTAGCATGCTTTGCAGAAATGATATAGACCTTGGGGTATCTGTTTTCCTTGATATCATAAAGGATGGCGCCATCCATGGCTATGACAGGAAGAACTGGTTTTACATCCGGCATACCTTCAAGAAAGCCTGCAGGTGTGCGCAGAGTCATGAAAGTTAGTTTCATCCCCTTTTCAAGCATACCTCCTATCCTGATTTTTCCAAAAGATGTGACTCCTCCCATAGAATCATCCATTGACTTATCAAGATCAGCTATAAATAAAGTCTCCCTGTCAATCCGTCCGTGGATATAGATGGAATTAAGAATCAGTCCGACAAAAATACCTATAAGCGTATCCAGCGATCTGTTGGCTACAAAGATATAGGGATTTTCATCCATTAAGTGATTTACAACAATACTTAAAAAGACAACGCAGGAAAAGTATGATGCTTTCTTTTGCTTTAAAACTACTGTTGTGTATATTATTGGTATTAAAACCATAGAGATAATAAAGTAGTGTAAAAAGCTGTCACCGATTCCTTTTATCTGCCCTTTTATAAGAATATAGATAAGACCGTATAAAGCGCCGATTCCAGTTCCTACTGTTCTTTGAAGTGCATTCTGTACTGTATTTTTGGACTGGTTCTGTATGCACCAAAGGACTGCAAGCGCTGAATAAAAAGGCGTCCCCTCTTTTCCCCTTAAGAAGTAGATCGCAAAGCAGATCATAACCCCAAGTGCAGACTTGATAATACGCATTCCGATATGTGGTAAGCGCGGCAGTTGTATCATCCCTTTTTCCATACTTTATTTAATCTTCCTGAAGCCTATTTATCATTGCTACAGCCTTTTTCGAATCTTCTTTAATAAATGACTTCTTCGTAACCTTTACCGCCACTGATTTCTTCTGCATCTTCCTGACTGTCATAGAGATAGAGAAATTGATGACAAAATAGATGGCAGCAGCAAGTCCGAACAAAACGAAAACATCTGAAACGTTGATGGAATTAAGCCCGTTGTACCTGTTCGCTGCAGACAGGACCTGCTTGGTCCTTGCCATAAGCTCTATTACTGCAACATTTGCTAGGAATGAGCTGTCCTTGATGGTAGTGATGACCTGGCTAAGAAGTGTTGGAATAATAGCCCTGAATGTCTGAGGCAATACAATGAATCTCATGATCTGCACCATGGAAAAGCCCTGTGACTGGCCTGCCTCGATCTGTCCGCTTGCAACAGAGTTAAGTCCTCCTCTTACGATCTCTGCTATGACCGCTGAAGTATACAGAATAAGCGCAACGCAGGCTTTAAACATGAGCTTATTATTAACAGAAGAAAGTCCAAACATTTTCCTGTCCATAAATCCCGGAGCCGGGCAAAAGACTACGCAGATGAATATCCAGAATAATAGCGGAGTATTCCTGAATAGCTCTATATATGCAACAGATATAAACTTTATGATCCTTACCTTTTTAGTCACCAGGTAATTTCTCATAAGGGCAAGTACTGTTCCAAAGACTATACTAAAAAGCACAGCAATTATAGAAATGATAATTGTAAAAAGAACTCCCTGAAATATGAACTTTATTATTGCCGGATTTTCCAGTATTGACAGGCTTCCACTTAAAGTATCCATGTCATGCCTCCTTTACAGTACTTCTTTGAAACACTCTCTGATCTCTTTTCTTAAGAGATGATTCCCACATAGTTGCAAATGTTGACAGAGGGAAACATATCAGGAAAAAGATCACACCGCATACTATATACGCGGGGGCATAGGAGCCGCCTGTATTTTCACCTGTAACAAAACTGTATGTAAGTGATAACAGGTCAGCTCCTCCAACAATATAAAGACAAGATGTATTCTTTATCATGTTGACGATAACATTGGTCATAGGTGGTAGGATAACCTTGATACTTTGAGGAATGATTATGTAATACATCTGACCGGCATATCCAAATCCCTGGGCTCTGGCGGCTTCAAACTGTCCCTTTGGAACTGACTCGATACCTGCCCTTATAACTTCTGCCATGTAAGCACCAGTATATATACCAAGTGCCAGTATTCCAGTTACGATTATTCCAGGGCTGTGTCCTGAAAATGCCAATGCATAGTACAAAAAGCACATCTGCAAAAGAACCGGTGTATTCTGTATTACCTCTACATATACCCTGCTTATAAATTTCAGTACCTTTTTACTACTTGTTGCCATAAGCCCGAAGATGATACCAAGGGCAAGGGCAAGAAGTAACGCTACCAGCGCAGTTCGTAGTGTATTAAAAAGGCCAAGGAGGAAAGTCCCCCTGTATATCCATATCTTAGTCCAGGCTCTAGCAGAAAATAATCCTGACATTACCGGTCCTCCATTCTTAATCCAATCCGTTTTCAGAGATCAGAGTATCAATTGTTCCGTCGCCCAGATCTTCTTTTACCAATTCTTCAGCAACTTCTGAAAGTCCTGAACCTTTAGTAGTTGCAATGCCGTAATCCTGTGGAGCAAACTCTGCTTCGATATAAGATCTGCCCTCTGTCTTGTAGATTGCAAGGATTGACTTATCAACGCAGAATGCATCTACTTCTCCGGCGCTAAGTGCTGTTGAGATAGTTGGATAGTCATCATACTGCTGGAATGAAACGCCTTCAGTCCATGTTGCAGGATCAAAGCTTTCTTCATCGAATCCGTCGCCACTTATAAGGCCTTCCTCGATCATGGCTTTTACAAGGGACTTAGCTGAGGTTGAACCTGAGGATACGCCTACTGTTGTACCTACGATATCGCTTAAAGTCTTGATGCCTGAAGCATCTTCTACAAGTACGCTTACGTAGTCCGTATAATATGGTGTGGTGAAATCCCAGCTCTCTTTTCTCTCATCTGTGATAGTAAATGTTGCAAGAACGCAGTCGATATCTCCTGAATCAAGAAGCTCTGTTCTTGTAGCTGCAGTTACTGCAGTGAATTCAACTTCAACTCCGAGCTTATCTGCAAGTTCCTTGGCAAGTTCGATCTCCATACCGGAATATTCTCCTGTAAGAGGATCCTCGTATCCAAATCCAACAACTGCATTCTTAACACCTACTCTTAATACTCCCCTGTCTATAATGGCCTGTACATCTTCAGAATATGAGCCCTCGGAAGGTTCGCCAGCAGTTGGCGTTGCCGGTGTATCTTCTGAAATAGAAGCTACATCTGAAGCTGAATCTGCTCCGCCGCAGGCTGCAAGCATCACTCCCATAATTCCTGCCATAAATGCACTAAGTAATCTTTTTTTCATAATTTTATCCTCCTAAAAATAATCTTTTTTATCGTATTATCTTGCCCAAAAACTGCTTAACGCGGTCACTCTTGGGACTTGTAAAGAAGTGTTCCGGAGTTCCTGACTCAATGATCTGTCCATCCTCCATGAATATCACTCTGTCTGCGACCTGCCTTGCAAAGCCCATCTCATGGGTAACTACGACCATGGTTATGTTTTCCTTTGCAAGCTTTATCATTACATCGAGAACTTCCTGAATAGTCTCAGGATCAAGAGCTGATGTGGGTTCGTCAAAAAGGATGATCTTACTTTGTGAACAAAGAGCTCTTGCTATGGCGATCCTTTGCTGCTGACCTCCTGACAGAGTTGTTGGATATACTCCAGCCTTATCTTTAAGTCCAACAACATCAAGATAATGATATGCAAGTTCTTCAGCGTCCTTTTTTGATTTATGATGAAGCTTCATGGGTGCAAGCGTCAGGTTCTTTAAAACAGTCATGTGCGGATAAAGATTGAACTGCTGGAAGACCATTGATGTACTGTCACGGACAACCTTAGTCTTGTTCTTATGTGTAAGCTCTACTCCGTCAATATAGACATGCCCGCTTGTGGGCGTTTCAAGGAAGTTCATACATCTTACGGTTGTTGATTTACCGGAGCCGGACGGGCCTATGATAACGAGCTTTTCTCCTTCTTTAACTTCAAGATTCACATCTTTTAATACATGCAGATCTCCAAAGCTTTTATTTACATTTTCAAGCTTTATCATTGCCATATGATCTTCCTCCAAAAAACGGCGCTTCGGTACAGTACCGAAACGCCGTCGTCTCAAAATAGGTATAGAATTAGGAATAAAAAAAAGGGCGCTTTGATTCATTTAATGAATCAAAACACCTTCGTCTTGTATACAAGTATACTGTTTATTTTTGATTTGGCAAGACCTAATTTAATACTTTTTAAAATGATTAATTTCGCTACAGTAATCAAATCTATGTTTAGTTAAAATATATCAAACATTTATAAAAAGCAAAAAGCTCCCCGGCAATCCATTTTTAGTTTAAGTTTGAACACTAGCGATCACTTGATAATCATCTTCATCAAAGATTACCAGA
>NZ_JAILQF010000181.1 GCF_024699075.1 Butyrivibrio sp. | reverse complement strand
CCTTTATCTAAGATTCTTTTTCCTAATTAAACTTATGAATACTCATAAGTTTAATTCCTAACAACCACAACAATTACTGCAATTATCACTATTCTCCATCTAGTCTGATGTTTCCACAGTATCCTGCGCAACATATATTCCATCTTCACTTGAATTGGTAAAAATGTATAATGTCTATACTTTATTAAAAATGGTGATTCAGTAGCTGCTCTCTGCAATCATATATACCGGATCTCTGGTCTTGAAGCTTTCAACCACTTCACCCTCAGTACTCATCTCAGAGTAGACATTTACATCTTCATTTAATGTGACAACTGCGCTCTGGACATCTTCCGCAACGTAGCTAACTATACTACCTGCTATACAAATCAGCATAAATATCAACTAAGCTGTTAATACCTTTATTCGCTTTTTAATGTGTATTTTCTTCCTCTTTTCGAGTCATATAGTCATACTCAATCCTCTTTACATGATACTGAACATCTTGAAGTATTCTTCTATTCGCTGCTATAGTATCTGCCATTATACCCATAACGAATATAAGTGCTCCGATGATGATGAGCATACAGCCAAGAATAAGTGACTGTACATGTCCTCCACTAGTACCTTGTGTTATGAAATACAAGAATCTTATTCCTATACCTACTCCTAGCACTACGAATGGGAAACTTAGTATTGTAAATGCCTTGAGTGGCTTATACATAACATACGCCCTTAATATTGTCAGCATTGACTTCTTGACATATCCCCAGATACTCTTGAAGAGTCTTGAAGGTCTAAGCTCTGCATTAGTCCTTATAGGAACACTTGTCATAGGGATACTCTCTCTACCTGCCTGAACGATTGTTTCAAGAGTGTATGTATAGTCATTTACTACATTGAGCTTCATGGCAGCATCACGGCTAAATGCCCTGAATCCGCTGGGAGCGTCAGGAATATTTGTATTAGATACCTTTCTGACTGTCCAGCTTCCAAGGTGCTGAAGTTTCTTTTTAATATAGGAAAAATGTTCTGTCTCATCGATAGGTCTTGCGCCTATGACAATGTCGGCCTCTCCATTCAGAATAGGACGAACAATCTTCTCAATATCCTCTCCCTTATACTGATCATCAGCATCGGTATTGACAATGATGTCTGCTCCGCATCTAAGGCAACCGTCAAGTCCTGCAATAAATCCCTTGGCAAGTCCCTGGTTCTGCTTGAAATTGACGATGTGATGTACACCCCAGTTTCTCGCCACCTCAACTGTATTGTCCTTACTGCCGTCATTGATAATGAGGTATTCAATTTCATCGATGCCATCTATATGCCTGGGCAGGTCATTGAGTGCAACCTCAAGTGTCTCCGCCTCGTTATAGCATGGTATCTGAATGATCAGTTTCATACACGTTCCCTTTCGATATCAGTAATAGAATATGTCATATTTTATGGTTACATATTGCATAAATAAATATCAGTTTAAAGGACAACAAAAAGCTTATAGATTAGATATATTTATAGCGTTATCTTGATATAGTCCAAGACAACCTGATTATTAGTGAATTTAAAAAGAGTAAAAAAAAGAAAACCAAATTCTCTTTGGATTACCCCTCTAAATGATGTAACAAGAAAAGCTGCAATTTATCAATAAGATATTCTGTCAGTATCCCCCTCTTTTCTTAATATTAAAAGTCGGAACCTTTGTTTCTTATTACTATACATTTACTATACATGGATTATCGCAAAATAATCTTTGGTTTTTTGTTTTAGAACTTAAGACAATTATATCACAAAAATACTAATATATGATATATAATATTAAATATTAAATTTTTAGGATAAATTTTGTATTGTTTACTTTAAAAAACCGAAAAAACTAACTAGTTTTTTAAAGGAGGCCAGGAATGGATCAAATCACACACGATGTGCGTACAGCCCAGTGGGCTGAAATCGTTCATAAGTGTCACGAACGCCCCGAGAATCAGACAGCCAAAGCTTGGTTGAATGAAAACGGGATTGATGTAAAACAATACTACTATTGGCAGCGCAGGTTAAGAATACTAGCTGCCGAAACCACCAATAAGTCTTTGCTGAAAACTCGTTCTTCAGAGGAAGTGACATTTGTTGAGATGCCATCTCTAAATGAATTGCCAGCTGAGCGTACTGAAGAAATAGTGAGCAGTTCCGGACCAGCAGCATTGATTCGGGTTGGCAAGATTGAAATTGAACTTCATAACGGCATATCAGACGAGCTTCTAGGCAAGATCTTGAAGGTAGCTGCCTATGCTTGCTGAACTTGGTGGTGTTACTAAGATAATCCTTGCTGTAGGGTATACCGATTTAAGACTTGGCATCAACGGTCTTGCACAGGTCGTTGGAACAAAGTATGATCTTAACCCATTTGAGAAAGGAACTCTGTTCCTATTCTGCGGACGTAGATCCGACAGAATCAAAGCACTGCTATGGGAGGGCGATGGCTTTCTGCTACTTTATAAGCGTTTGGAGGATGGCCGTTTTGACTGGCCACGAACTCCAGCTCAGGCAGCGAGTCTGACTACTGAGCAGTACCACTATCTTCTCATAGGACTAAATCCATTAAAGCCTAAGATAAAACAGGTAAACCCACAGCATATATACTAATACGCTTGTGCAAAACGGAGAATTTTTACCCCCCTCTGTTTTTCATAATAAACACGGCATTCTGATACTGTTCAGATGCCTGTAAACGCCTGCATATGCGCCTTGAAGGCGTTTTGTTGAGCATTTGTTGCACTTTGAAAACTCTATATTTCCTTTTGGTGTATGAAGCTCTATTAATTAATAATCCATAGGCATAATCACCAAGGCAAAAACACGCCAAGTTCGCTATTTATGGGCTTTTCCTGTACAATAGATGCATAGGAAAGGACATGATATGGCGCATAAATACACTGAAGATGAATTAAATATGTTAGGTCCCAAAGTGGTTAACGGCATGTTTCTGTCCTTGCAGGATCAAATGGAGCGCATGAATGAAAACATGGAAGCGCTCATTGAACAATTGCGTATAGCCAATCAGCGACAGTTCGGCAGGAAGACTGAAAAGATCGATCAGATCTCCGGTCAGATGTCTCTTTTTAATGATGCCGAATACTTCGCTGATGATGAACCTGAAGCTGATCCGGAAGATATCCTTCCGCCCAAGAATGGTTCCCGAAAACGCAAAGGTAAAAAGCAGGAAGATCTTCAGGGATTCCCTGAAGAGTTCATCTCACACCCAGTCAGCGATGACGAAGCAGATGCTTTCTTTGGTGAAGGATGCTGGAGAAGAATGAAATCCGATGAATTCACAAAACTGCTTTACACACCGGCTTCCTGGAAAGTTGAAAGACACTCTGTTGATGTTGTTGTCGGCAAGTCTGGTGATCATCAGGATGAATTCTTAAGAGGAAAACGCCCTGTTGAGATGATTCCCAAGAGCCTTGCAACACCTTCGCTTGAAGCAGCGATCATAAATGCCAAATATGCGAATGCTAATCCGCTTGATCGTATCGAGCGTGACTTCAGCCAGTTCGGATTAAATCTTTCCAAGCAGACCATGTCCAATTGGACTATTAGATGTGCTGAGGATTATTTCAAACCCTTCTGTGAAAAACTGCGAGAAATACTTTTATCTCTTCATGTTACTCAGTCTGATGAAACGCCAGTGAATGTCATACATGACGATCGCCCTGCTGGAAGCAAGAGCTACATGTGGGTTCATCGATCTGGTGAGTTCTATAAGGACAGACAGATAGTCCTGTATGAATACCAGAAGACTAGGCATCATGAACATCCTGAGAATTACTACCGGGATTACAAAGGAGTTCTTGTGACCGACGGACTTCAGCAGTACCACCTGATAGAGAAAAATCTAAAAGGTGTGACCAGCGCGAATTGCTGGGCTCATGCGAGAAGGGATTTCTCCGATGCTATAAAGGCAATCGGCAAAAAGAATCAGAAATCCATCAAGCATTCGGTAGCTAATGAAGCTCTTGAAAGGATAGCCGAGATGTACCACATCGAAGGTGAACTCAAGGAACTTTCATCAAAAGAAAGGCTCATCCGCAGACAGGCAGAGATAAAACTGCTTGTGGATGATTTCTTCGAGTGGGCAAAACAATGTATTGCCGACGGTATCCTTACAAAAGGTAAAACCCTTGATGGTCTAAACTACTGTATCAACCAAGAAAAGTACCTCAGAGTATTCCTTGAAGATGGCGATGTCCCTATGGATAATTCTGCCAGCGAAAGAGCAATAAGACCTTTCACAATTGGCAGAAAGAACTGGGAATTCATGAATACCATCAAAGGCGCAGAAGCCAGCGCTCTGATATATTCAGTTGTGGAAACAGCCAGGGCCAATCATCTAAATGTTTATTACTATGTTGAGCACCTCCTTACAGAGCTTCCAAAGCTCCGGGATGAAAAAGGAAATATAGATACGGCTGGTATGGATCATTTATTACCTTGGTCCGAATTATTACCAGAAAGATGCCGTAAACCGCGCCGCAAATAAAACTGCGGCGTTTATTTTACAAGCAAGCGGATTATTTGACGCTTACAAAATATGGGTAAAGAGAATAGACTCTTCACCCATATATGAAATACTGGCAACTGTGTGAACTATCCTATCATACCAGAAACTCACCGTAAGATCCCGGATAGCCCTTTTTAAGAGCTTTGTTGAACTGACTGCGAAGGCGTCCATATGCAAGCCATGCAGAAACATATTCCATGATAAGTATCATGGCAAAAACAGGGATTATGAACATAAACAGATGTGTTTTGTCTTGCACTGCTGTGTTACTTAACATCGAAAATGTCATGAATACAAACAGTATAAGCATAATAGCGAAAGAAACGATCACATTCTTCTTTTTAGAATTAACATGCTCTGTTATGCTTGCATTTATCTGTGTAAGCTGGTTCTTGTTTAGCTGTCCGGCCTCTATGACACGTTTAGTATTGTCATCTAATGATTTGTACTGAATTCTAACTAACATTTAGTATATCTCCCATTTCTTAACCAATTTGCAAAAACGGTTTTTATTTTTGCGTACAAATTCATATATTATCACGATAATAGAGACTTGGCAAGCCAAAAGAACAAAATCCTCCTTCAAGACAATTAGAAGTTTCTTAGAATATCAAGTCCCAGGAGCAGTGCCTTTTCATGAGAATCTTTTCCGAAGTCTCTGGCGTCGTATTCGTGAACGTTGGAAAGAGAATCGGCAGTAAAAAGGAACTGACCAAAGCTTGCACCTCTTTTCCTGCAGCAGGCTGCAAGAGCTGCGCATTCCATTTCAACTACCTGGCAGCCTTCCTCCAGGCGGTAACTAACCATGTCTTTGGTCTCTCTAAAGAACCTGTCTGTAGTCCATGTGGTACAGGGGGTGAATGGGAGGTTGTGCCTTTTGAAGGTATCTTCTATTGCTGTGATAGGTTCCTTATCCATTTCAATATATCTTGATGCAGGCAGGTAATGGTAAGATGTACCTTCATCTCTCAGAGCCTTTGTTGGCACAAGGAATGCATTCTCAGGAAGGTCTGCAAGTACGCCGCAGGAGCCTACTGCGATGACTTTCTTGCAGCCTGCTGATACAAGACTGTCCAGCGTCTGAGTGGCAGCTGCCGCCCCTATAAGAGACTGAACAAGGCAAATATCCTCTTTTTCCTCATGAAGAATATAGACTTTGTATGTATGTGATACTGTGACCAATTCCTGGATCACTTCTGCATTTTGAGCCTTGGCATAATCGTGGACCACATCGCCAAGGAAAGCAAAAAGACATTTCTCAGGAAGCTTCGTATCCTCAAAATCGTGATCAGGAGCGATAACTTCAAGAGATGTGTCATCGTATTCTAATATTGGAATCTCATTTTTAATAATCATATGTTATAACCTCGTTGCAATATCCAGTGCAAGATAAAGTTTTCCAAAGTCATGGTTTGCTTTGGTAAGTTCGCTAACCTCATATCCACTCTCAGCAAGAACATCTCCCGCTTCAAGGAAATTGTATAGGTCAAGTCCATAGAAATCGCATAAAGCCTGAACTCCTGCAAGTTCCATTTCAACAGCTATACATCCCTCTTCTTTTCTCCTAGCGACAAGTCCTTTCGTCTCGCGCAGCATAGAATCTGTAGTCCATACATTTCCCTGAACGTATGGTGCTTTTAGTTCATCAAATATACCGGCAAGTTTATCACTATTTTTTATCTCAAGATAATCTGACGCCGGCGCATAGTAATAGGATGCTCCATCGCCTCTATAGGTCTTGGTAGGGATAATGAATCTACCTGAAGTTTTGTCGGCATCAAGACTGCCGCAGGAGCCAAACATAATGAACTGTGTTGCACCTGTCTGCCAATGAGCCTCATAGCAAGCTCCCGATGCAAAAGCTGAGCCAATTCCCGTAAGATAAAAAGCTATCTTTTCCCCCTTGTAATCAAGGCTATAGATTGTTATTGCTCCGTTGCAGGCACCTATATATCCAATCTCTTCACATTCGAATTCTTCGAGAAGGAAGTCATGGATCTTTTTTGAAAAAATAATCAGGCATTTATCCACTATGTGCTTCTGTTCCCCATAAAATTCTTCTATCTTTACTATTGGTTCTGTCTGGTCGTCAAAAAAATCTGGTATCATCCAGGTATCCTCCATTTTTCTTTACTTTTCAAAAATATTCGCCATGATTATCTCATCAATGTAAGTGCCGTCTTTAAGTTTGAAAGCTCTTGGGTTTACGCCATATTCCTTAAAGCCGAATTTCTTGTAGAGATGTCTTGCTCTGTCGTTGTCTGCAAATACGCCAAGTTCTACCTGCTCAAAGCCGTTCTCTTTGGCCTGTTCAAGGGCTGTCTTCATCATGAAGCTTCCAAGACCCATGCCGGTATACGTCTGGCGGATGGACATTCCAAGGTA
>NZ_JAILQF010000334.1 GCF_024699075.1 Butyrivibrio sp. | reverse complement strand
TGATATCGGTCCTGTTTTTTTATTCAATAGAAATTCCTTCGGATTTCCTATTGAATAAAAGCTCAACTAATGATGAAATCGGTGCGTAGCGGTAGATAGTAAATTCAATATTTTTTACAAATCAGTCATGACGTGTTATATTGTTTCTGCCTGTTTGGGCTATCGTTTGTAATCGTTAACCAAGTTTTTGAATAATTGCCATGAGTATTTTAAATGTAGAAAACGTATCAAAATCATATATGTCAAAGCCTGTCCTTAGTGGAGTATCTGTAGGAATAAGTGATACAGATAAAATAGGTGTAGTAGGTACCAACGGAACAGGAAAATCAACGCTTCTTTCGATTGTTGCAGGTGTGACTGCTCCGGACAGCGGACAGGTTATTTCAAGTAATGGACTACGCATTTCGTATCTTCCTCAGAATCCTGTCTTTGATATGGAAAAGAGTCTATTGGAAAACATAGCGGGTAAGATATACGCCGGCACTGATCACTGGGACAAAATGGGAGAAATAAAGGCTAACTTATCCAAGTTTGGAATTGATGATCCGGAGTGTAATCCATCCATTCTTTCAGGCGGACAGAAGAAAAGAGCAGCTCTTGTGGCTGCTATCATGACGCCTTCAGATCTTTTGATCCTGGATGAGCCTACTAACCATCTTGATTCTGACATGATTGAATGGCTTGAGGATTTCCTTCAGCATTTCAGAGGAGCGCTCCTTATGATCACTCATGACAGATATTTTCTGGATGAAGTAACCAATCAGATTCTGGAGGTTGACAAGGGCAGTGTGTATCGCTATGAATCCAACTACTCCGGCTTTTTGGACTTGAAGCAGCAAAGGCTTGATTACGAGCAGGCAGCAGAGAGGAAGGCGGCCACTCTCTACAGAAAAGATCTTGCGTGGATGCTCAGAGGCGCAAGAGCCCGTTCAACCAAGCAAAAAGCCCACATTCAGAGATTCGAGGAATTAAGGGACAGACAGCGCCCCGAAGAGGAAAGACAGGTAGAGCTATCATCACTTCCCACAAGAATGGGGAATAAGACCATTATCCTTGAGGGGATTTCAAAGGCCTATGAGGGGAAGCTTCTTTTTAAAGATTTCTCCTACATTTTCGGCAAGCTGGACAGAATAGGCATCATAGGGCCCAATGGCTGCGGTAAATCAACACTCCTCAAATGCATAGTGGGTACAGTAACGCCCGACTCAGGCTCAGTTGAAATAGGACAGACGATAAAAATAGGTTATTTCGGGCAGGAAAATGAGGCACTCGATGAAAGCAAAAGAGTGATTGACTACATACGGGATACGGCTGAGTTTATACGTACTACTGACGGACTCACCTCTGCATCTGTCATGTGTGACAGATTCCTGTTTAATCCTGAAATGCAGTATGCGCCTATTTCCAAGCTCTCAGGCGGAGAAAAGAGAAGACTATATCTCCTCAAAGTCCTCATGGAACAGCCAAATGTCATCATTTTGGATGAGCCTACCAATGACCTGGACATTCAGACACTGAGGATTCTGGAGGATTATCTGGACGGCTTTGCAGGGATCATCATCACCGTAAGCCATGACAGGTATTTTCTTGACCGAGTAGTCACGAGAATTTTTGCTTTTGAACAGGATGGAAGTCTGTACCAAAGTGAAGGTGGATATTCTGATTTCCTTGTACATAAAAAAGAAGCTGCTGGTGCTGCGACAGACATAATCACAGATTCCAAGGATTCTTCGGTAGAAGATAAGCCTGCCAAAGCCAAGTACCGTGCGCCCCGCGAGAAGACAAAACTCTCCTTCAAAGAACAGCGTGAGTACGACAATATCGAGTCGGAAATCGAAGCCCTCGAGGCAAAAAGCTCCGAACTCGAGACCCAGATAGCGGAATCAGCCACTGACTACCCCAGACTAATGGCCCTCAGTAAGGAAAAAGAAGAAGTTGATGCAGAGATAGATAGGAAGATGGATCGATATATCGATCTCCAGGAGCTTGTAGATAGCTTTAGTTCAGATAATTAATTACGTATGTATTAGCTTGATCATTCCTACGTCGACAAATAAACATGTATGTTACTTGAAACTGGTATTGAACCCAATCAGACCGCATGTTGTCAACCAATGCTATCTTAATCGATTTTTTGCTAATAAGATGTTATATTATAAGTGGCAAGAGGTTGCTTAAATGCATGTAGGTTGGTACTTATACGAGGAGAATATGTATGTGCCAGGTAAAAGAGATGATTATTGATAACAGAATAATATATGCAGCTGATATCAAGCAAAAGTATATAGAGAATATTGTTGATGCCGCAAGTAAGTGTAACCAAATCGATAAGGTTATATTGTTTGGATCAAGCTTGGAAGACAGGTGTACAGAAGATTCTGATGTTGATATTGCTGTGTTTGGCCAGAATACTAAGTCTAAAACGTATCGTTCAAAGGCATACGAGCAATTTCTTAAGCAGATATATGGATATGATCTGGAACAAGATTATGATATTTTATATTTCAAAACAGGTGAAGAAAGCGCGCAGCAGATTTTTAAGGACATTTTGAATGGAGAAACATTGTATGTCAAAGATTAAGAAAAACAATGATCTATCTATGAAAATGGTTCAGGCTGATCTTATAATGGTCAGAAATGTACTTCAGGGCAAGGAAGACGATAAAGTAATAGCAAAATATCTGCGTGCTGAATCAGCATATCATTTACAACAGGCGGCTGAGAAACTAATAAAGATACAGATTTATTCAGCTGGTATTAAAGTAAATCATTCAAAAATGTATAAACATTCGTTAGTATCATTAATTCAATATGCCCAATCAGAGAACATAGTTTTAAATATTCCCAAGATTGTTGTTTCTAACGCCCAACTGATAACAGATTGGGAGGCTTTGGGCAGATATGAGATTCATCTGGTTGTTCGTACAGATACCTTGAATAAATTCTACAATGCCATAGAGGAATGGTATAAGGATATGTATGATGATGGATTTAGGTGATTCCCATCATCCTTCCGTCGGCATATAAATGTGTATGTTACACGAAGCTAATATTGAACACAATCAGACCGCATGTTGGAATCAAGAATCTTAGGATTCCCATCACCCCTCTGCCGGAAAATAAACATGTATGTTACTCGAAGCTGCCTTTGAACACGCCGGTTGTAAGGCTGCGTCTTTTGCAGCCTTACAACCGCTGCGTGTGAAACGGAGCGAAAGCGCCAGCTGAGAGTAACATACATGTTTATTCCCCTCGGCAGAGGAGTTGTTGGTCAAACTTAGTGATTGCAATTTGGCTCGGATTCGTGTAAATTAATGGTGTCGCACAACTGGCGGATTTGTGGAATTACCACAGGGGAGTGCGATACTTTGAGCAAGATTGTCGACCGCCTGGGCAGAACCAATTAGATGGTATGCCCAGGCGGTTTTCGTATTTTCTGGTACCAAAAGCTGAATCCCTGCATGTGCTTTCGTTTTAAGCGCAAGGGGTATAAGGGACCAAGGCATGCCGGAATCAAAATCAAAGGAGTAAAACTATGAGAAATCTGGAAACTGAACTTAAATCCAACGCCTACCCGGGACGTGGAATCGTGATCGGTACAAGTGCTGATGGGAAGTATGCTGTCACTGCATATTTCATCATGGGCAGAAGTGAGAACAGCAGAAATCGCGTCTTTGTGACAGAGGGAGAGGGCATCAGAACCCAGGCTCACGATCCTGCCAAGCTTGAGGATCCAAGCCTTATAATCTATGCACCTGTTCGCGTAAGGGGAGACTACACCATCGTAACTAACGGTGATCAGACTGATACTATCTATGAACTGATGGAGGCAGGACAGTCCTTCGAGGAAGCGCTCAGAACCAGAGAGTTTGAGCCTGACGCTCCGAACTACACACCTCGTATTTCCGGACTTATGCATATAGATGATGGCGAATATGACATCTCCATGTCCATACTTAAGAGTGACAACGGAGATCCTTCATCAACACTCAGATTCACATATACTTATGAGAAGCCTGTTGCAGGCAAGGGCTATTTTATCCATACATATATGGGAGATGGCAATCCGCTTCCCAGCTATGAGGGAGAGCCTACTGAGGTCGAGATCGCAGGTGACATCGATACCTTCACACAGATGATCTGGAATGCTTTAAATGAAGACAATAAAGTGTCATTATTTACACGTTTTATCGATATCAAAACAGGCGAGTACACAACACGTATTGTCAACAAGAATGAGTAACAGTACTGGCATCCGACAGTATATATCATAAATAAAACTATGTTTTTAAGAGGTGAAAAAATGAAAGAATTAGCATTGAAATATGGTTGCAACCCTAATCAGAAGCCCTCAAGAGTTTTCATGGAGGACGGATCAGATCTTCCTATAGAGGTGTTAAACGGTAATCCCGGATATATAAATCTGCTGGATGCCTTCAACGGCTGGCAGCTCGTATCAGAGCTTAAGGCAGCTACAGGAATGCCGGCAGCAACATCCTTTAAACACGTATCACCTGCAGGAGCAGCTATTGGACTTCCGCTCACAGATATCGAGAAGAAGATCTACTGGGTAGAGGATCTGGGAGATCTTTCTCCTATGGCATCAGCGTATGCGAGAGCAAGAGGTGCAGATAGAATGTCTTCCTTCGGAGATTTCATCTCTCTGTCCGATACATGCGATGAGGATACTGCGCGCCTCATCAAGAGAGAGGTTTCAGACGGAATAATTGCTCCGGACTATACAGACAAGGCACTTGAGATACTCAAGGCCAAGAAGAACGGCAATTATGCAGTGATCAAGGTGGACCCTGAGTACAGACCTGCAGCTATCGAGAAAAAACAGGTATTTGGTGTTACTTTTGAACAGGGACACAATGATATAATAATAGATGATAATATGCTTCAGAATATCGTCACAGAGAATAAGAATCTCTCCGACGCAGCTAAGAAGGACCTTTTGATATCACTCATTACACTTAAGTATACTCAGTCCAACTCAGTATGTTATGTAAAGGGCGGACAGGCTATCGGAATCGGAGCAGGACAGCAGTCAAGAATTCACTGCACACGTCTTGCAGGCTCCAAGGCAGATAACTGGTTCCTTCGTCAGGCACCTCAGGTATTGGAGCTTCCATTCCTTGATGATATCAGAAGAGCAGACAGGGACAACACCATCGATCTTTACATCGGTGCAGACTACATGGATGTCCTTGCTGATGGTAAATGGCAGAATCTCTTCAAGGTTAAGCCGGATGTTTTCACCGATGCTGATAAGAGAGCATGGCTTGATAAAAACACAGAGGTTGCACTTGGGTCGGATGCATTCTTCCCCTTCGGAGATAACATCGAAAGAGCAGCTAAGAGCGGCGTAAAATATGTTGCACAGCCCGGTGGCTCTGTAAGAGATGATAATGTCATACAGGCAGCTAATGATCATGATATGGTCATGGCATTTACCGGTATGAGATTCTTCCATCACTAATTAATAAATAAGGGCACCTTATGCACTAAGCGTATTAGGTGCCCCAAAATATAGTCAGATTATAAACTGGCGATATAAGAGGAGAATTATTTATGCTGCGTTTTGTATTTGGTGCATCAGGATCCGGAAAGAGCTACTATCTCAGGCAGGAAATGATAGAGAGGAGCGTTCGGGAGCCTGACAGGAACTTCCTTATTGTGGTTCCCGATCAGTTCACCATGCAGACGCAGCTTGATACTGTAAAACAACATCCCAGAAATGGGATAATGAATATCGATGTTTTGAGCTTTTCCCGGTTGTCTCACCGCATATTTGAAGAGGTGGGTGAGAGCCGGGAGAAAGTGCTCGATGACATGGGGAAAAGTCTGGTCCTTCGTCATGTGGCTGAGACGATGTCGGATGAATTGACAGTTATCGGTGCCAATATGCACAAAATGGGCTATATTGACGAGGTTAAGTCCACTATTTCAGAATTTATGCAGTATCGTATAGAGCCTGAGGACCTGGACAGATTGCTGGAGGTATCTTCCGGTAAAGGTGTTCTGCGTGCCAAATTGCAGGACCTTCAGACTCTTTATAAGGGATTTAAGACCTACATAAGCGATAAATTCATAGCACAGGAAGAGACCATGGATATACTGTGCCGTGCTCTTCCGAAATCACGACTCATCCCCGGAAGTGTCATTGTCTTTGACGGCTTTACCGGCTTCACCCCCATTCAGTATCAGGTGATCGGTGAGCTTTTGTCTCTGGCGGATGAAGTCATCTTTTCCTTCTCACTCGGAGAGGGAGACAATCCATACATATACGATAAGAGCGCTGAGCAGGAGCTGTTTTTGTTAAGTAAAAAGACAGTTCATGATATTTTGCGCCTCGAATATGAAAATGAAAAAAATCAGAATCCCGGACTGGTGCCGGATTTTAATACATGGGCTGAATACAGAAACGGCCATTCCGGGGATGTTTTTATACAAAAATCTGATAGTAGCAGGCATTCGGCTAACCCTGAGCTATCATTTCTTGAACAGCACCTTTTCAGATATGGAAATGCGTCCTATGAGGGTATGGTCAGGAAGATCACATTTATGGATGCAATAGATGTTAAGGGTGAAGTACGGATGGTTTTGTCTAAGCTCAAAGAGCTCATAAGGGAGCATGCAGAGCTTCATTACAGAGATTTTGCCATTGTATGCGGAAGCCTTGAAAGATATGGCGATGTTATAGCTGATGCAGCAGAAGAATTTGATATTCCGATATATCTTGATCAGACAGGCAATATCAAGCTCAATCCATTCATTGAGTTTATTCGAAGTGCACTTTTGACAGTCAGCACGGGCTATAGCTACGATTCGCTGTTCCATTTTTTGCGAAGCGGAATTCCTGATTTTAAGGATGAGGAGACAGACAGCCTGGAGAATTATGTCAGAGCTTTGGGAATAAGGGGCAGGAAAAATTGGGAGAATGAATTCACCAAAATTCCCGGGACGGTCCGTAAGAGACTGGAGAAAATCGAAGAGGGTGAAAAGCTCGCCGCAGAGTATCTTGAGCAGATAAACGGATACAGGAAAAGGGTTCAGGCACTCTTAGAGCCACTATTTAATGCAGAAGGCAGGGAGGTTCGTGCTCTGTCGGAAGCAGTTTATGAGATGATAACAGTTAATGATACGAGGAGTAAACTCTCTGATTATGAACAGCTTTTCCATGAAGCCGGGGATGAGATCAGAGCCAAGGAGTATGCTGTTATTTACGACAAAGTGATGGAAGTTCTTTCGCAGATAACAACCCTTATGGGAGATGAGAAGCTCTCTGTAAGTGAATACCTGGATATTCTTGAGGTGGGATTCGGAGATATAGAAATTGGAACTATACCGCAGAGCGTGGATAGGGTTGTTGTAGGAGATATAGAGCGCACAAGGCTTAATGAGGTCAGGAATCTGTTTTTCCTTGGAGTTAATGACGATCTTATTCCAAAGGGCACGGGTACAGGTGGAATCATTTCAGACATTGAGAGGCAATTCCTCATTGATTCAGCTACGGACATAGAGATGGCGCCCACACCGAGGCAGCAGATGTATATTCAGAGGCTGTACCTCTATATGAACCTGACTAAACCGTCACAAAATCTTTACCTCACATATTCACATCTGACTCCTGATGGAAGCAGTATCAGACCGGCATATATCATCTGCAAGATAAGTACGCTGTTTCCGGGAGTACAGACAATCAGTGCAGAGAAAACCGGTATCCATCAGTTACTGCAGACTTCAGATGTGGCATTATCCTATGTGTCAGAGAATATTCGCAGATATTCGGAAGGATATATGGATGAGGATACAGCAGAGGATTTCAAGGCACTTTACAGGGCTCTGCTTGAGCAGGGAGAGGACAAGAGGAACAGTCTTAAGAGAATGCTTGAGGCAGCAGGTATGAATTATAGCGCAAAGCCGCTTACAGAGGCAGTTGCTACCATGCTCTACGGCAATGTGCTGGTCAACTCTGTGAGCAGACTAGAGAAGTTTGCCCAGTGTGCCTATGCACATTTCCTTAGATATGGATTGGGGCTAAAGGAGAGGGAGGAGTTTTCCTTTGAAGCTTCTGACCTGGGAAATGTTTTCCACGGTGTCCTTGAGACCTTCTCTCATAACCTTGAAAAAGAAAATCTGACCTGGACTACCTTTAGTAAGGAGCAGGGAGAAAGAATACTGGATGAATCCTTCGATAGCTTTGTTAATGAGTATGAAAGTAATATTCTGAGCGAAAGCAGCAGAAATCTGTCTGCACGTAACAGAATAAGGAGAATCCTTGGCAAATCAGTTGACACCTTGCAGTATCAGCTGCAAAAAGGCTCTTTTATGCCTAAATATATGGAGACAGGTTTCGATGAGGTTGGGGATATAGATGCAATAAATGTGAATCTGACTGAGGATGAACGAGGCAGAATATTGAAGAAAATGAAACTCACCGGGCGTATAGATCGTATGGATACCTGTGAGGATGCGGATCATGTGTATATCAAGGTCATAGATTTCAAGTCGGGAGATAAGAAATTCGATCTGTGTGCACTATATTATGGCCTGCAGCTTCAGCTGGTAATGTACATGAATGTTGCACGGGATATGGAGAAAAAGAGCAGCAGGGGCAAGGATATCATTCCGGCAGCTCTTCTATACTATCATCTGTCCGATCCGGTGCTGGAGGGCGAAAGTCTTCCCGAGGATGCAAATGCAGATATAGTCAATGAGATGGTCAGAAAAAGCCTTCGTCCGCGCGGCGTAATCCTGGAAGACAAAGCCGTGGTGGATCTTCTGGATCATGAGCTCGGCTCTGAATCTGATGTAATAAAGGTGAAGATCAATAAGGGAGGGGACTTCAGCAAGTCCGGTTCCGATGTGATGCCTGCAGATGATTTTGATGAAGTCTCAAAATATGTAAATAAGCTTGTAAAGCAAAATGGCAGAAGGATTGTTGATGGTGATATTGAAGTCAATCCTTACGCGATGGGCGACAGATCAGCCTGTGATTATTGCAGCTTCAGATCCATCTGCGGTTTCGACGATTCGGTTCCGGGATATTGTAAGCGTGAGCTTAAGAAGCTGGATAATGATGAGATCATGGAGAATATCAGGGCGCTTGATGATTGAATTGCAGTTATCTTGAGTCTGAAGTGCGTATTCGCTTTGAATAAGCAGTAAACATTTTTACAGGACAAGGTGGATTTATGGGATTTACTAAGGAACAGCAGCAGGTAATTGATGCAAGGGATTGTAATCTTCTGGTATCAGCGGCTGCAGGATCAGGAAAAACAACAGTCCTTGTGGAGAGGATAATACAGCGTATAACTGGTGACAAGCCGATAGATATCGACAGACTCCTTGTGGTGACCTTCACAAAGGCAGCTGCTGCACAGATGAAGGAGAGAATACTGGATGCAATACAAAAAAGGCTCCTTTCAGAGCCTGATAATGCTCATCTTCAGCGACAGGAGACACTTGTTCATGGCGCACAGATCACCACCATTGACTCTTTCTGTCAGTATGTGATACGCAGCAATTTTAACGAAATAGGACTCGATCCCTCGTACCGTGTAGGTGATGAGGGTGAGATGAAATTGATCAGAGCTGATGTCATGGAGGAGCTTCTCGAGGACAGATATGCTGAGGCCGATGAGGACTTCCTTAGGTGCACGGAGTATTTTGCGACAGGCAATAATGACAGTAAGCTTGAAGAATTCATACAGCAGCTCTACGATTACGCAATGAGTATGCCCTTTCCGGAGGACTGGCTCTCTGAGAGAATGCTGGACTATACAGTTACAGAAGAGGAGTTTGATGATACTTTCTTCGTAAAGGATTGTATGAAGAAGGCTAAGACCGTTCTGGCAGAATGCAGAGACAGGCTGAGTATGGCACTTCATATCTCCAACGAACCGGATGGACCGTATTTTTACGGAGATTTGTTGGAGAAGGAGCTGGAAGTTGTCAGCGGTATTCTGGATGCAGACAAGCTGTCCTATGATGAGATGCGTGCCCATATCCTTAATATCAGTTTTGACAGACTTCCATCAAAGAAGGATTCATCGGTCAATGTCGATAAGAGGGAGCTTGCCAAGAACCACAGAGACTATGTAAAAAAGCAGATCAGTGGTCTTGCGGGCAGCTATTTTACTGAGGACAGTAAGACAATAATCGCACATATGGCACTCGTTGCCAATCCGGTTAAGGTCCTGGCAGGGCTGGCGATAGAATTTAAGAACAGGTTTGATGAGCGCAAGCGTGAAAAGGGAATAATTGACTTCGGAGATATGGAGCATCTCGCGCTGCAGATTCTGGTACATAAGACGGAGGATGGTGGCTATGAGCCTACCAATACAGCCATTCAGTACAGGGACTTCTATGAGGAAGTCATGATAGACGAGTATCAGGATTCAAACAATGTGCAGGAAATACTTCTGGCATCCGTATCCAGGGTGGATAAAGAGCATTTCAACAGATTTATGGTCGGAGATGTAAAACAGAGCATATATAAATTCAGACTTGCCCGTCCCGAGATATTTATGGAAAAGATGAACAGCTACAGTTCTGGTGAGGCGGCTCCGGAGAGGAAAATATCCCTTCATGCCAACTTCAGAAGCCGTAAACCTGTTCTTGACTGTGTTAATTACATATTCGAGCAGATCATGGGTGAGGACCTGGGAGGTGTTCGCTACGACGAAGATGCGGCACTTGTCGCAGGAGCAGATTATTATCCGGAACCAGAGGATAGTCGTATGTTTGTACCGGAGATGTTGTTTGCCAATTTGGAGGACAGGAAGTCTTCAGAGGGAAGAGAACTGGAAGCAGCTCTTGTCGCAGGCAGAATCAAAGAACTTATGCAAACAGGCAGGGTTACGGATAAAAATGGCGATTTCAGAGCTGTGAGATACAGTGATATTGTCATACTTCTTAGGGCTACCAGTGGATGGGATACCACTTTTAGAAAAGTGCTTGAAGATCAGGGCATTCCTGTATATGTGGAGTCCAGAACCGGATATTTTTCTGCAACTGAGGTTGTTACGGTGCTGAATCTGCTGAGTATCATCAGTAATCCTCTTCAGGATATACCTCTGGTCAGCGTGATGCACTCTGCGATAGGGGACTTCAGCGATGAGGAGCTGGCTATTATCAGGGCTCATGACAAATATACGGATAAGGATGCTCTCGCAGGGAACAGCTTCTATGAGATATTGAGCAGAGCTGACAAAGATGTGCTTGATGGAAATGAATTACAGGAGGAGCTTGCTCAAAAGATTCGTAATTTCATTCAATTTATATCGGATTACAGACAAAAAAGCAGCTATCTGCCTGTCAGTGAGCTGATAAAGGATATCTTCAGGACAACCGGCTTCTATGAGTACTGCGCAGCACTTCCCGGAGGTGAGAAGAGATGTGCCAATCTCAGCATGCTTGTTGAAAAAGCGCTGGATTACGAGAAGACCAGCTTCAGAGGGGTATTTCATTTCGTAAGATATATTGAGCAGCTCTCCAAGTATCAGGTTGACTATGGCGAGGCGGGGATACTAGATGAAAATGCCGATGTTGTGAGAATCATGAGTATACATAAGAGTAAGGGACTGGAATTCCCCATTGTATTTGTGTCAGGAATCTCTAAGGCATTTAATTATATGGATACTAAGGATGCAGTTATATGCGATATGGACCTTGGAATAGGGACTCACGCAATAGATCTGGACAGGCGCATCAGGTATAAAACGCTCAGAAAGACTGTCATGGATGAGCGAATGAAGATGGATATACTTGGCGAGGAGATGCGAATACTGTATGTGGCTATGACCAGAGCCAAGGAAAAACTCATCTTAACCGGACAGATTAAGGTCGGTGAAGGCGAGGATAAGGTAAGTGGTGATACCAGGAAGAAGCTGCAGGATATCCTCAGATTCAGAGGGAGAGAGCCAATCGAGGGAGAACAGCCATATTTACTTCCACTATTTCAAAGAGGCAGCGCAATGAGTTATCAGGAGCTGATCTTTATGGCGCTTGTAAACCATCCTGATTTTAAGATATTTGCAGATGCTATTGATCTGGAAGTTGAGAATATAGTCTCAGATGAGAAGACGGTGCCGGTGATTTTTAAAGTCTTATCACCTTCTGAACTCATAGCTTCAGAGCTTGATAAAGATGAAAAGAGCCTTCTTAGATTGAAAGAACTCGATGGTGTCATGCAGACTGCGGACAGAGAAAAGAAAGCATATTACGATGATAGATTCTCTTATGTGTATCCATATTCTGCATATAACAAGCTATTTGTCAAAACGACGGTATCGGAGCTGAAAAAAGCTCAGCTTGAGGAGGACATCGAGCCGTCAGCAAGGCTCATTAAGGATGAAGAGGACATACCGGGGTTCGTTACATCTACTCCGGACAAGGCCACAGGTGCAGCCAGAGGTACCATTTATCACAAGATTATGGAACTTATCTATGAAGATTCAAAGGACTATGACAGAAGGGTAGCTGATATTGATGCCTTTATTAAAGACGAGGAAGAAAAGGGGCGACTTCCGGAAGGTGCGTCGCTAAGTGTAGAATCCGCAGATATTAAGAAGTTCTGTGAGTGCCCTGCAGGATGCAGGATGAAAGAAGCAATGTCTGCATCACTTCTATACCGAGAATCCCCGTTCATGATGGGTGTACCCGCGTCCGGAATAGATAAGGATCTTCCGGATGAAGAGCTGGTCCTCATACAGGGAATCATTGATGTATGGTTTGAGGAAGATGATGGAATTGTTCTTTTAGACTATAAGACAGATAAAGTTAAAGAACCTGAGGAGCTTGTCAAAAAATACAAGGTTCAGCTTGATTACTATCAGGAAGCTTTAGAGAAGATAACCGATAAAAAAGTGAAGGAGAGGCTGATCTACTCCTTCACTTTGGGAAAAACTATAAATATCTAAAACTCCCCACACTATTAAATGTCACCACTAAAGTCTTCTTAATGGGTGGGAAAATTGAAAATCTATAGAATTTTTTCAGAAATACAATAATCATATAGGACCAGCCACACGTAATGCATGGGGCTGGTCCTTCCTTTAGATCTGTTATATCTTACATCATCCCTGAGGGAGGGCGCCACGAATTTCTTCCTCATTGGCCATTACACGGATGCGCTTGAGTGCTTTATTCACTGCAGGGATGCTGATGAGAACAAGTGTAAGTGCAGCCTCTGCTCCGATATAGATTCCGTTATAGGCGAAGGAATAGGTGAATGCATTCATGCCATATTCGGATGCATACTGACCGAAGAAGATCATACCGGACAAAACGCTGAAGAACAGACGTCCAAGTATGCCTGCAATATAGCCTTTAACAAGACCGTATTTGGAATTTTTGAAAAATCCTGAGATTCCCAAAGCAGAGAAAGCGAGGATATAGTCACATACGAGCTGTGGAATGCTGATGATATACGGATCAATAATCAGCTGCAGGAAGCCATAGGCAAGAGCTGAAGTAAGACCGGCTCTGATACCGTACAGATATCCCACAAAGGTGATGAAGAACATTGAGAAAAGTGTGATCGATCCACCCATGGGAAGATGGAAAATCTTGATAAAGGATGCGATCATAGCAAGAGTTACACACATTCCTGCAAATACCAGCTGCTTTACTGAAAAATGACTCTTATTGTCCCTTCCAGTGAAAAAGCAAGCTGCGATGAGAGCTGCGATGAGCAGAAGTACCAGAAGACTATAACCTGATGGGGTTAATTCATAGGTATCCTCTACCTGTTTGAGAAATAATGACATAACAAAAACCTCCTCCGTTTCACATTGGCTAACGGGGAGGCTCTTATTTACTCTCATTATAACAGAATGTCATTCTGAAAAATAAATGCTTCCTTACGCCGGTATTACCCGGGTCAAGTAATGAGGGTCGATTCCTGCATTGCAGCAACCATCTCAGCAAAGCTCCCCTAGCAGATGTGATTTATAATATTTTTAGCAATTCAATTTAATTCTATTTGTAACGTTTTGTCAATAGACTTTTTATAATAATTGTATTCCGCCTTCTTTTGCAGCAGCAGAGTAATCATCAGGCCAAAGAGAACACTGAACTTCTCCGATGTGTGCTTTCCTTAAGAAAAACAGGCAAAGTCTTGATTGTCCGATACCACCGCCTATTGTGTAAGGAAGCTCTTTGTTAAGAATTGCCTTCTGGAAGGGCAACTCTGCACGCTCTGTACAACCTGCTTTTTCAAGCTGTGTCTTAAGAGAGTCCTCATCGACGCGAATTCCCATTGAAGAGAGCTCAAGCGCTATGTCGAGAACAGGGTAGTAAACAAGAATATCGCCGTTTAATGCCCAGTCATCATAATCCGGAGCACGTCCGTCATGTTTCTCACCTGAAGCGAGAATATCGCCGATCTGCATGATAAATACTGCGCCCTTTTCTTTGGTGATAAGGTATTCGCGCTTCTTTGCATCCTTTCCGGGATACATATCCTCAAGCTCCTGAGAAGTTATGAAGAAAATGTCATGCGGAAGGATTTCCTCAATATAATCGTACTTGATGGACATATACTTCTCTGTTTTGCGAAGTACTTTATATATTGTACGAACAGTCTCCTTCAGAAAATCAAAATTACGATCTTCCTTATCAATTGCTTTTTCCCAATCCCACTGGTCAACAAATATAGAGTGGATATTATCGGGGATTTCGTCTCTTCTGATGGCGTTCATATCTGTATAAAGACCTTCGCCAACTTTGAAACCGTATTTTTTTAATGCATAGCGCTTCCACTTTGCGAGCGAATGAACGATTTCTGCTTCACGTTCATCTTCGTTCTTGATGTCAAAAGCTACCGGACGCTCAACACCATTAAGGTTGTCGTTAAGACCTGATTCCGGAGCAACGAACAGAGGGGCAGTGACTCTCAGAAGATTGAGATTCTCAGATAATGTGTTCTGAAAGAAATCTTTGACTGTCTTGATGCCTACCTGTGTGTCGTGGAGGTTTAGCGCTGATTCGTAACTATCAGGAATGATAAGATTTTCCATAAGACTCCTCCTTTAATATTTCCCAACAAAATATAGACTCTTGAGCGCATTTTCACTTTTGCGTTCAAAAAAAGTTATAGTTTATTAAAACTCTTTTCAGCCCTCAGCGCAAGCATTTCCTTAGTTAAAACAAAAGAAGTTTCAGATACTTCCACCCAGTTTTGTGCAAAAAAACACCCACACCCATATGAGAAGTATATTGGACGTGGGCATTTCTTGTTATTTGTATCAGCATGCAGCTGCGTGTTTGTCGAGGTAATTCTCAAAATCTGCATTAAATCCGCGATAGCTTACCTTGAGTGGCTGACGGAAATCAAGACCGAAAACTCCGAGAATAGATTTTGCATCTACAGTAAAGCGATTATATGAAATGTCTACATCAAAATCGCACTTAGTAGCTGCGCTAACAAAATCCTTAACCTGACTGGGATTGAGTTTTATTATTTTGCTCATTTTTTTAATCTCCTTACTTTTTATAACATTTAGAATTATACAATAATTCTTATCTAAAATATTTTAGAAAATCTTAGTATTTTCTTAAGATTTTCTTAAGAAAAATTCATGTGTTATAGCGGGAGATGGATGTAGTGTAGCAGATCATTATTCCGGGGATATATTTTGTAAATCACTGAGGCATCAAAACAGCGATAAACGTCGCCTGCGTATTGCTCTCTGTGGTATCATGATTGAGGTATGAAATGAAAGGAAACACGCATAAATGAAGGAAATCAGGATTTCAGTAAGGGGGCTGGTGGAGTTCCTTTTGAGATCGGGAAATATTGATAACAGAATACATCATGCTCCTGATACCGCTATGCAGGAGGGCTCGCGTATTCATCGTATGATACAAAAGAGTATGGGAGCTGATTACAGGGCTGAGGTTCCACTTTCGTACACTGTGACTGAAGAGGACTATATACTGACCATAGACGGTAGAGCTGACGGTATATGGGAGAGAAAAGACCAGCCTGTTCTAATTGATGAGATCAAGGGCACATACCGTGATCTTAAGAAAATAAAAGAGCCGGATGAGGTTCATGTGGCGCAGGCCAGGTGCTATGCGGCCATTTACGCTGAACAGAACGAACTTGAAAATATAAGTGTGCAGATTACCTACTGCAATATTGATACTGAGGAGATACGTCGTTTTACGTATGATCATTCAATATCTGAAATCAGGGCGTGGTTTGAAGATTTACTGGGGCAGTATCACAGATGGGCGCAGTTCCTCTCCAAATGGGATGAAATCCGCACAGAATCGATACATAATATGGGATTCCCATTCGAGTACCGGGCTGGTCAAAAAGAGCTGGCGGCCAATGTTTACCGTACTATCTATCATTCGAGGAAGCTTTTCCTGGAGGCACCCACAGGTACAGGCAAGACTCTCAGTACTGTTTTTCCTGCTGTGAAGGCTGTAGGAGAGAATAAAGCAGAGAGGATATTCTACCTTACAGCCAAGACCATAACCCGCACAGTGGCAGAAAATGCTTTTGATAGCCTTAGAACTCTTCAGGGACTTCGTTTCAAAACAGTAACTCTCACAGCTAAGGACAAAATATGCGTACTTGAGAAAAGTGATTGCAATCCGGTGGCCTGTCCACGTGCAAATGGCCATTTTGACAGAATAAATGACTGTATTTACGATATGCTCACCAATACAGACGCCTTTGACAGAGATACGGTTTATGAATATGCGGATAAATATCAGGTCTGTCCGTTCGAGTTGTCTCTGGATATGAGCCTGTGGGCGGATGCTGTGATCTGTGACTATAATTATGTTTTTGATCCTTTTGTTTATCTCAAGAGATTCTTCTCTGACGGTATTAAAGGAGAAAATGTATTCCTTATTGATGAGGCACATAACCTTCTGGACAGAGGCAGGGAGATGTATAGCAGCAATCTCTTTCTGGATGAGCTTGTCGCCTTGAGGTCTTTGATATCAGCCTCTCATCCCCAAATGGCGGGATTGATCAAAAACTGTGAGAAGGAAATGGAGAAGATAATGACCGGAACCGATGGATGTGAGGTCATTTTCAATATTTCGCTTCTGATGCAGAAGCTGGAGACACTGATCAAGGTGATTTCATCCTGGCTTGAGGATCATGCTGAAGGAGATTTCAGGGATGAAATCCTTGATTTTTATTTTGATCTTTCCAAATTTTCGACTATATATGATCTGTGTGACGATAAATATGTCATATATGCAGAGCAGACGATGGAGGAAGGCTTCAGGATAAGGCTTTTATGTGTGGATCCATCGGACAATCTGGCAGCTTGTATGATGAGAGCGCGTTCCACCATACTTTTTTCAGCTACATTATTGCCCATCCAATATTATAAAAAGCTCCTCGGAGGCGGACCTCAGGACTATGAAGTCTACGCAGAATCGATATTTGATCCTGCAAAATGCGGAAGACTGATCGCAACTGATGTCACCAGCAGGTATACCCGCCGGGGAGAAAGCGAATATAAGAAAATTGCAAACTACATACACGAAATAGTGTCTGCAAAGCCGGGAAATTATCTTATATTTTTCCCTTCCCGCCTTTTTATGGAGGATGTGGGAATGATATACGAGAAGCTGTACTATGATGAAAACACGCAGGAGATACTGGTTCAGAATGAGTATATGACTGAGGAGGAGCGTGAGGACTTTCTCATGCGGTTTACCCCGGGGAATGATATTGATTTTTCGGGAATTATAAATATGGAGGTGGAGATAGAAGCCTCCAGAAGCATTTTGGGATTTTGCGTGATGGGTGGAATTTTCAGCGAGGGAATCGACCTTCGTGATGACAGCCTCATCGGAGTTATTATTGTCGGAACAGGCATTCCACAGGTATGTAATGAGAGGGAGATAATCAAGGAATACTTTGAGCAAATCGGGGAAGATGGGTTTGATTATGCATACAGATATCCCGGAATGAACAAAGTACTACAGGCTGCGGGACGTGTAATCCGTACAGAAAACGATGTTGGAGTTGTTGCATTGCTGGATGAACGATTTACACAAAGGGCGTATACGGATATGTTTCCAAGAGAGTGGAAGGATATAAGACTTACATCGACCAGTTCAGTCAAAAATGACATAAAAGCGCTCTGGGAGCGGATTTAGATGATTTCTTGCTGGCTGTTTATCATAAAAAACAGGGGTAAAAACAATAAGAAAACATGCAAAGGTAACATAATAACAAAAGAATGTAATATTATGTAAACCATGCAATTGTTTTAATTGCGTGAATTGTATGAACAACTATCAGTATCGAGACTCAAAAGAAATAGGTATCACCTAAAAAATGACACTCGTGTACATGTGGATAACTCTGTGGAAATTGGGGATATGTCGGAACCACATATATAAAAAATCGCATAAAATGGCATAACCTGATGGTTTACAATAATGGTCATTATGAAATCGGAATTTTGTTAACAATACTAATATAGTCAATATATTTATGTAAACCAAAAACAGGCTATGACACAAGTGTCATGTGCTGTTTAATTGACAAAAAAAGCTTATTTTAATATTATTTACTAATACTTCTTTATAATTAAGGAGCGTCTGAAATAACAATAATCAAAGAGGATACGGACTTTATGAAAAAAGAATTGGAAAAGACATACGATCCAAAAGGAATCGAAGGAAGATTATACAAGAAATGGGAGGACAACAAGTACTTTCATGCTGAAGTGGATGAAAGTAAAAAGCCCTTCACTATTGTAATCCCACCGCCGAATATCACCGGGAAGCTTCATATGGGACACGCTTTTGATCAGACTCTTCAGGATATTCTCATCAGATGGAAGAGAATGCAGGGATATAATGCCCTCTGGCAGCCGGGTACAGATCATGCCAGCATAGCTACTGAGGTACGTATCACTGATGAGCTTAAGAAGCAGGGAATTGACAAGCATGAGCTTGGCAGAGAGAAATTCCTTGAGAAAGCCTGGGAGTGGAAAAAGGAATACGGTGGAACCATAGTTTCACAGCTCAAGAAACTTGGCAGCTCCTGTGATTGGGATCGTGAGCGCTTCACTATGGACGATGGCTGCAACAAGGCAGTGACCGAAGTTTTCGTGAAGATGCATGAAAAGGGATATATTTATAAAGGAAACAGAATTGTTAACTGGTGTCCTGTATGTAATACTTCCATTTCCGACGCAGAGGTTGAATATGAGGAGCAGGCAGGTCATCTGTGGCATATCAAGTATCCTGTTATAGATGAGGATGGAACAGTCAGCAAGACTGAGTTCATTGAATTTGCTACAACTCGTCCTGAGACTATGCTCGGAGATACAGCCGTAGCCGTAAATCCTGATGATGACAGATACAAGAGCTTTAAGGGCAAGAAGGTACTTCTTCCTATTGTAAACAGAGAGCTTCCTATAGTTGAGGACAGCTATGTAGATATGGAATTTGGTACAGGTGTGGTTAAGATCACACCCGCACATGACCCTAACGACTTTGAGGTAGGAAAACGTCATAGCCTTGAAGAAGTAAATATCCTCAACGATGACGCTACCATCAATAAAAACGGTGGCAAGTTCGAGGGCATGGATCGCTATGAGTGCCGCGACGCCATTGTTAAGGAACTTGAAGAGATGGGTCTTCTTGTTGAGATCGAAGACTATACACATAATGTAGGAACTCATGACAGATGCGGAACCACCGTTGAGCCTATGATCAAGAAACAGTGGTTTGTAAAGATGGATGAGCTTATTAAGCCTGCTGTTAAAGCTGTAAAAGAAGGCGAGATCAAGCTTATTCCTCAGCGTATGGAGAAGACCTACTTCAACTGGACAGATAATATCAGAGACTGGTGTATTTCAAGACAGCTCTGGTGGGGACACAGAATCCCGGCATATTACTGCGAAGATTGCGGAGAGACTGTAGTTGCTAAAGAGGAGCCTACAGTTTGTCCTAAGTGCGGTTGCACTCATTTCAAGCAGGAGACTGACACACTTGATACATGGTTCTCATCTGCACTTTGGCCATTTGAGACACTGGGATGGCCTGAACAGACACCTGAACTCAAGTACTTCTTCCCTACAGACGTACTTGTTACAGGATACGATATTATATTCTTCTGGGTTATCAGAATGATATTCTCCAGCTATGAGCAGATGGGCACATATCCGTTTAAGACAGTTCTTTTCCATGGACTTATCAGAGACTCACAGGGTCGTAAGATGAGTAAATCACTTGGAAACGGTATAGACCCTCTTGAAGTTATTGAGAAATACGGTGCTGATGCGCTTCGTCTCACTATCGTAACAGGTAATGCACCCGGTAACGACATGAGATTCTACTATGAGCGTGTTGAGAACAGCCGAAACTTTGCAAACAAAGTATGGAATGCTTCACGTTTCATCATGATGAACATGGGTGATGATGAAGAAAGTGCTATCAATAAGCCGGCACCGGAAGGACTTGAGCCTGTTGATCACTGGATACTGTCCAAACTCAATAACACAGTAAAAGAAGTTACTGAGAACATGGATAAGTTCGAAATGGGTATCGCTGTTCAGAAGGTATACGACTTCATCTGGGAAGAGTTCTGTGACTGGTACATTGAGATGGTTAAGCCAAGACTCTATAATTCAGATAATAAGGTATCAAGAGATGCTGCAATGTGGACACTTCAGACTGTTCTTATAGATGGTCTTAAGCTCCTTCATCCTTTCATGCCTTTCATCACAGAAGAAATCTTCTGCACAATTCAGGACGAAGAAGAGTCTATCATGATCTCTTCATGGCCTGTATACAAAGATGAGTGGAACTTCTTTGATGATGAAAAGAGCATTGAGACTATTAAGGAAGCCGTTCGTGGTATCCGTAATGTAAGAACTCAGATGAATGTTGCTCCTAGTCGTAAGGCTAAGGTATTCGTTGTATCTGACAATGATGAAATGCTTGATATCTTCAGAACAGGTAAGCTGTTCTTTGAGTCACTTGCTTATGCAAATGAGTCAGTATGCCAGAAGGATAAGGAAGGAATAGCAGATGATGCTGTATCTGTAGTTATCCCTGGATGCAATATCTACATTCCTTTTGCAGAGCTTGTAGATATCAAGGCTGAGATTGAGCGTCTTAATAAGGAAAAGAGCAAGATGGAAGGCGAGCTTAAGAGATCAAAGGCTATGCTTTCCAATGAAAAGTTCCTTTCTAAGGCTCCGGAAGCTAAGATTGCCGAAGAAAAAGAGAAGCAGGCAAGATACAAACAGCAGTATGATCAGATCGTAGAAAGACTTGATCAGCTTCAGAAATAAAAAATTACCAGTATATCCGCAAGTACCAAGGTGCCTGCGGATATATGTTTGTTGGGAGCTGCCCTTGCGATTTGATTATTAACTTCCAAAGTAATCAAAATCGCAAGGGATAATACAGGCTTTTATATAGTTAATCTATAGAAAGTAGATATATTATGATTTCTGATGATTTAGCTAGGAATATTGATTATATAGAAAATATAGATAAAGAAAATATAGATAAAGAAAATAAGCTCACTCTTTCTATATGTGAGGAGTTTTTAGATAGATTGCCGTCTCTTACAGGTAAGCACTCGGTTTTAGAAAACAGAGACTTTCTTGATTTTATGGGGAGTCCTGATGAAGGTATGAAGATAATTCATGTTGCAGGAACTAATGGTAAGGGATCTGTATGTAATTATGTATCATCGATACTAAAGCATGCCGGATATAAGGCCGGGATGTTTACATCTCCCCATCTTGTAAGGATAACCGAAAGGTTTCAGATAGATGGCAGAGAAATATCCGAAGATGTATTTATTAAGGCTTTTTTGGAGATTTTAAATAAAGTCAAGGATTATCAGGAGCAAAGCCCTTTATCTTCAGACTTTTTTCCTTCATATTTTGAATATCTTTTTTTCATGGCAATGGTCATATACAAGGTACATCCTGTAGATTATCTTGTGCTTGAAACAGGGCTTGGAGGGCTTTTGGATGTCACTAATGTGATTCGTAAGCCTCTTGTAAGTATTATTACTGAGGTTGGTAAAGATCATATGCAGTATCTTGGTGATACTTATGAAGAGATTGCAGCTCATAAGGCCGGAATTATTAAAAAAGGTATACCCGTAATATTTTTTGACAAGAGAAAAGAGACTACAAAAGTAATCACAGATGAGGCCATTAAAAAGCAGGCAAAAATCCGCTGTATATCTGATGCAAGCATCAAAAACGTAAGCTCTGCCACAGGTAATGAGGGTAATAAGTACGTTGATTTTTGCTATGATTCTGAGTATTATAATTATGTTGGACTATGTCTGCGCAGCTCTGCCGTATATCAAACACAGAATGCGGCGCTTGCCATAAGCTGTATCGAAGAATTGAAAAGCCTTGGTGCAGATATATCTCTTAATGATATACAAAAGGGTCTTCTTGATGCCAAGTGGCCCTGCAGGATGGAAGAGATAAAAAAAGGCTTTATAGTTGATGGAGCACACAATGCAGATGGAATAGAAGCATTTCTTAAAAGTGCCGGAGAATTAGATTCCAAGGGAAGTAAGATCCTTTTATTTGGAGTTGTTTCGGACAAGCAGTACATGCAGATGGCTTCTATGATAGGTAACAGCAGGATATTTGATAAGATCGCGGTTTGCAGCCTGAAGACGGGAAGGTCATTGGATATGGACAGTCTTAAGGACGCATTCTCTTCATTTGACAATGTTTCATTTTATGATTCTGTTGATGAGGCCGCTTGTTATATTAATTCAATTAAAAAGGATGATGATCTGGTATTTGCAGCCGGTTCTTTATATCTGGCCGGTCAGCTCAAAGAAAAGTTTGAATGATCTTTATATAAAGATGAATACATTTAAATATCAGACAATTAGTCTTTCCTTACAGTCGATAGATGAGGTTAATTATGATTAATTTCGAAGAGGAAATCAAAAAATTTCGTCCAAGTCTTGAAATAGAGGATGCTGAAGAACTGATCCACAATCAGGATCTTGATGATATGGCGGATATTCTCGTTAAAATGATGAAGGAAGCAGAAACTGCTCCCAAAAAATCTAAAAACGGGCGAGGCACGATATGATTTGCTACAGATGCGGAAGTACTCTGACAGAGAGCGATTTCTGCCCGGAATGTGGTGAAAATGTAGCCTTGTACAAGAAGGTGATAAGCCTTTCCAATTATTATTATAATGATGGTCTTCAAAAGGCTACGGTCAGGAATCTTTCCGGTGCTATTAACTCTCTTCAGCACAGTATAAAACTCAATAAGAACAATATAGAAGCCAGAAACCTTCTGGGTCTTGTATATTATGAGATTGGCGAAGTAGTACCTGCGCTTTGTGAATGGGTTATAAGTAAGAACCTTCAGACAGGTGACAATCGTGCAGATGACTACATGGAAGAGCTTCGTAATAATCCTACACATCTTGATGTAGTGAATCAGTCTGTTAGGAAGTACAATGTAGCCTTAAGGTTCTGCGAAGAAGGAAGTCTTGATGTTGCTGTGATACAGCTTAAGAAGATACTTCAGTCCAATCCTAACTTCCTTGCGGCGCATCAACTTCTGGGTCTTTTATATCTTAATAATGGTTCTTATTCCAAAGCCAAGAAGGAGCTTACAAGAGCTCTTCGTATAGATAACGGAAGCACTAAGACACGTTTTTATCTTCAGGAAGCAGAAAAGATGCTTTCTCCTGATGATGACGACGATAAGACTGTCAAAGAAAGATCAGAAAACGGCGACGTTATTGAGTACAAGAGTGGAAATGATACAATTATCCAGCCTGTACACAGTATGCAGCCCAAGGGAACAGTGTCTCTTATAAGTATAGTTATAGGAATGGCGCTTGGTCTTCTTGCCGGAGTATTTCTGATACTTCCTGCCAAAATCCAAAAGGTTAATGAAGAGGCCAGAGCAAGAATTGCCGCTATAAGTGAAGAAGGCGATCTTAAGTCTTCACTTCTTCAGGAGAACCAGAGTACGGTTGATGACCTTAATGAGCAGATAGAAGAGCTTCAGGCTACAATAGATTCTTATTCGGAAAAAGATGTAACTGTTGAAGCTATGAATGAGCTTATAGCAGCAGTAGACGTATATATACAGACTCCAAGTGACCTTGAAAGCATAGCTGAGCACATGGATCTTATTGATATGGATAAGATTGAAAGTTCTGCTTCAGATGAGTTTAAGGATCTGTATGCTACAATGATAGAGCTTATCGGTCCTTCACTTAGTAATTACTACTATAAGCTTGGATATAATGCATATACATCTCAGGATTATGAGACAGCTATTGAGGATCTGGTGAAGTCATTTGGTTATGATAATACCAACGAACCTGCTTTGTACTTCCTTGGTAATGCATATTATGAGAGCGGTGACTATGACAAGGCCAAGAAGGCTTACAATGATGTTCAGTCATTGTTCCCTGATACCAAGTATGCTAATAATGCAGAAACCAAGATTGCTGAGATCAATAATCTGGAAGAATAAGGGCTTTAAAAATGGAACGAATAATGGAATTTAAGATGGAGCGCCCCGGTCTTTTAAAAGAGGGGGATTCTATAACTGTAACTGAGGGCGTCCTTCCAAGTAATTATTACTATACAATTGATCCTGCTCTTGCCATGAGTGGCAACTATCCTTTTAATCAGAGGATGCTTGCAAGGCAGGGAAAGGTTACCAAAGTAGAAGAGAATGCAAGAGGCTTCTATGTGACAGCAGTATTTGAAGAACAGGAAAATAAATCTGTTTTTTGAAAAGATAATATTTTAAGGAGGAAGTTTTTTATGAAAAAAGTATCTACAGACAAAGCACCGGCAGCAATCGGACCATATTCACAGGGTATAATCGCAGGTGATTTTCTTTATGCATCAGGACAGATCCCGATCAATCCTGCAACAGGAGAAATCGAAGGAGCAGATATTAAAGAGCAGACAGATCTTGTATGTCGTAATATCGGAGAGATCCTTAAGGCAGCAGGAACAGACTATGAGCATGTAGTTAAGACAGACTGTTTCCTTGCAGATATGGGAGACTTTGCTGATTTTAACGGCGTTTATGAGAAATATTTCACAGGAAAGCCTGCAAGAAGCTGCGTTGCAGTTAAGCAGCTTCCTAAAAATGTACTGTGTGAAGTTGAGATAATTGCTTATCTGAAATGATAGATGGCTATACTACTAGGGGGAAGCACTCATAATGAGGGGAAAAAAGAAAACTCTGCTTGTTTTAGGTCTTACAATGATGATGTGTCTAAACGGATGCTCATCTTCAGAAACAGACAATCTTCTTGATTCCGGAGTTAAATATATTCAGGATCATGACTATCAAAGCGCCCAGGACACGCTTTTAAAGGCTCTTGAACAGGGCGCTGATAAGCATGACTGTAATAGAGCACTTGGAATCTGTAGCCTTGATCAGGGTAATTATGAAGAGGCTATAGAATATTTCAAGACCTCACTAGCTTCAGGCAATGGCATAATTCAGGATGTTGATTTTGATACAAACTTTTATCTTGCCAAGGCATATTATTTAAATGGTGATTACGGCGAAGCAATAAACGTATATAACTCTATCTTAAATCTTCATAAGAATGATAAGGATGCGATATATATGCGAGGCGTATGCTATCTTGAGCAGAGCAATCACGATCTTGCGATGGCAGATTTTAATACTGTTATGAAGCTTGATTCCAAGGATTATGACAGGATAATAGAGATATATCAGCTCCTTGCTGCTAATGGTTATGAAGATGAGGGACTTGAGATCCTTGAAGGTGTATGGGATCCTGATCATATGACCAATTATGAGCTTGGACAGATCTCTTTCTATCTTGGCAATAATGCACAGGCTCAGAACTATCTCGAGCTTGCAAGAAGTGAAAAGAGTGAAACCGACAAATCACCGATCATCCTCCTTTTAGGCCAGACAAGCGAGAAGCAGGGCGATTATAACTATGCTATAAGCGTATACAAATCATATTTAGAAGAAAGTGGTGAACATGCTGAGATCTACAACAGACTTGGCCTTTGTGAGATGCAGATGGCTGAGGCTTATAATGATCTAAGCTACTATACATCAGCTATAGCTGACTTTGAAGCAGGGCTTGCACTTAATGATCCTAATGAAAATCAGGCGCTTCTAAGAAATGAGATCACAGCATATGAATATACAGGAGATTTTGAAACAGCAAATACTCTTATGAATACATATTTATCGCTGTATCCTGATGATGAAGAGGCAAGGAGAGAGGCGGTATTTATATCTTCAAGAATCTGAAAAGCTTCTTACTTGTGAACTGCTTATCATCTAAAGATAATATGATTTTCTGGCTACATCAATAAAAGGTATCTGGTGTTTGTGACATAACGATCAGATAACAATAATAAAAGACAATGTTTCTTGGAAAAAGATACATTGTCTTTTTTTAAAATTGTTTTTTGAATTATTGCTGGAAGTCATCCGGAATTCCATCATGATTGGCATCAACTATATGAACTTCCTCTATATGGTCATTGTCATGATAACTAAGATTCTGAGTAGCTACAGTTCTACGACGAAGTCTGCAGGCTTCAGACTGTGACAAAAGGAAATCTTTGATCTCTCTGCCGTGCTTTATGTTCTTAAGTTCTATCTGATCTCCTGAAGCATCAGATGCTACAAAACAGGTTATGGTAGAAAGACCGAACATTCTCTGAAGAAGAGAACGCTTTATATTAACATCGGCGATTTTATAAAGATAACAGTCATCTTCATCAAGATTGAGAAGTCCCTTGATCACAACAAGGTCATTTTCATATATCTGGTAGTGGGTGAAAGGCCACGGAATACCAAAAAAGCGAAGACGTGTAGTCTCTTTGAATACCAGATTACCTTTGGATGTAAGAGGTGCATTAGATTCGTAAATTGGCTCTGACATTGTATTCCTCCGTATTTTAGGATTTATTGTACTAATAATAAGCGAAAATAAATCAAAAGTAAAGGCAACTTATATGGAACGGTGACGGAATCTTGAATATAATATAGGGCAAAATGTAGAATTTTAACGAAATTATCTAAAATAATGGCATTTTTGTCCGTAATGGCATAAAATGTATATGCGATACTATTAATAATAGTGGAATCAAAATTTCTAGTTTTATGTACGGCTGGGGAGTGCTTAATGAGCCGTATAGGGAGGAAATATGCCTAGGACCGGACTTAATGACACAATAAGCAGGATCTTTGATACCTTTGTTGTTGTATCAAAGAGCCGTTATGCTGTTGTATATGATATCTTTAATCACTATGCAAGATGGTCTACTAATGCAGTAGAATTTTTCGGACTTTCAGGAGAATACATAGAGAATGCTGATGATGATTGGCACAAGCGTATTCATCCGGATGATAGAAAGAATTATGAGCAGCGCATTACTGCTATGATAGCAGGAATCAATCAGGAAGCTCCTATGGAATACCGTGCTATGGACAAGAATGGTGAGTATGTAGCCTGTTCCAGCAAGGGAACCATAATAAAGGATTATTCAGGAAGACCTGCTTATCTTGCATTCTTTATTACCAATCACGGAATAGTTTCAAATAGAGATCCGATAACTGACACAGACAATCTGTATCAGCTTTTTAACGAGCTTCGTCAAAGACGTGACCGTAAGCAGAAATCAGTTGTTCTTGTTATCGATACTATCAGATTTGATGATATTAACCGTACATACGGCTATTCATTTGGTAACCAGCTTCTTAAAGCCCAGGCAGATCTTTTTTCCAATCTTGTTAAGAGTGATGGAAAGATATACAGAGGAGATGGTACCAGCCTTGTAGCTATTACTGGTTCGCTGTCTCTTGATGAAGTAAGACGTCTGTATTCAAGAATGCGTGAGCAGCTTAAGACAGCCTTTTATGTTGCAGGTACAAGGGTACCTGTAAGTATAGCTGGTGGTATAGTCGTTGTAGAGAATTTTGCTCTTGATGAACATACTATATATACAAGTGCTAAATATGCTCTTGATGTATCTAAAGATATTAACCATGGCGGCCTTGTTGTATACCATAATGAGCACCAGGAACAGAATGCAAGACGTATAGAGCTTCTTGATGCTATACGTGCAGATATCATGAACAGATGTGAAGGCTTCTATCTTGTATATCAGCCTATCGTATCTTCTAAGGATAATCACATGATAGGTGCAGAGGTTCTGATACGTTGGAAGAGTGAGAAGTATGGCGAAGTAATGCCTGATACCTTCATACCTCTTCTTGAGAATGATAGCGTATTCTTCGAACTTGGTAACTGGATCCTTGAACAGGCCTTTAATGAAACACGTGGAATAGTTGCAGTATTCCCGGATTTTATGCTCAATATAAATCTTACATTCATGCAGCTTGAGCGAAGCGAATTCAGAACAACTCTTATGGAGCTACTTAGACGTACAAGATTCCCTGTTAAGAATCTTACACTTGAGCTTACAAAGCGCTGCCGTGATATGAGTAGAGAACATCTTAAGAGCCAGGTAGACTTCATGAAGTCTTTAGGAAGCCAGCTTGCTCTCGATGTAGAAGATTTCAGTTCACTTGACCTTTTGAGACTTCTTCCTATCGACCTTATCAAGATAGACAGAAGATTCTTAAGAGATATAGACAAGAACCTTGTTAACCAGTATATAGTAGAAGCTATGTCAGGCTTTGCACGCAACATGAATGTACATGTAGCCCTTACAGGTATTGAGAATGCTGAAATGCTTGGATTTGTAAGAGACAAGTTCCCGGCAGATTCTTTCCAGGGTTATTACTATTCAAAGCCTGTTAAGATTGAAGAATTAAAGAAGCTTCCTCTTTATCATACTAACTGATGAGTCTTCTGATAAGTATCAGTCTGACTTGATCTGATAGTCATTTGATGATTTTCGGTCTGACTTGATCTGATAGTCATTTGATGATTTTCAATCTGACTTGATCTGATAAGTCACTTGATGATTTTTGGTCTGATTTATTATTAAGATAAAAATTTAGCCCCCTTATTCATTGCGAATAAGAGGGCTTTTTCTTTTTATGATTCGGAATTATTATTTCAAAAAGTATACATTCTTGAACATAAAGTTCAAGAATGTATGAATTTAATAATTCTTAAATGCTGTTTTTCTTAATATCAGCCTTTGCCGTTCCAGCAATAGGTGCAGAGCTTGCATGGCTCGATTCCAAGTCCTTCTATCATATCATCAAGTCTGTGATAGTGAAGGGTTGTGAAGTTGAGCTGCTTTCTGATCTCTTCAAGCATAGCTGCATACTGCTCTGAATCTGGATCTGTGTACTTATCAAGAGTCTCTCTTGTAGGATTAGGATTTCCTTCAAGCTGCTCAATTACACGTCTTGTGATCAGTTCTCTGTCAGAATTGGATCTGGAGAAGCTGATATAAGGACATCCGAATACAAGCGGAGGACAAGCAGGACGGATATGGACTTCTTTGGCTCCCTTGTCATAGAGATATTCTGTAGTCTCTCTAAGCTGAGTACCTCTTACGATCGAATCATCGATAAGAAGAAGTCTCTTGTCTTTAATAAGATCCTGGATTGGAATAAGTTTCATCTTGGCAATAAGATTACGTCTTGACTGGATAGTAGGCATAAATGATCTTGGCCATGTAGGTGTGTACTTTACAAAAGGACGTCCATAAGGAATACCGGATCTGTTGGAATATCCGATAGCATGGGCTACACCTGAATCCGGAACACCTGCTATAAGGTCAGGGTGAACATTAGGACGCTGCATATCTCTATCAGCAAGCTTGAATCCGCAGTTATATCTTGCCTGCTCAACATTAAGTCCTTCATAGGATGCTGCAGGGAATCCGTAATAGATCCAAAGGAAAGTACAGATCTTCATCTCTTTCTTTGGAGCTGAAACAGTCTCTACTCCATCAGCAGTCATGAATACGATCTCGCCTGGCCCAAGTTCCTTGTAAGGTTCATAGCCAAGATTTATATAAGAGAAGCTTTCAAAGCATGCGCAGAATGCTTCATCTTTGCGGCCTATCTGTACGGGAGTACGGCCGAATTTATCTCTTGCAGCATAGATTCCGTCTTTGGTCATGAGAAGAAGAGTCATGGAACCCTTGATCTGATCCTGAGCAAAGCGAATACCATCTACAATTGTATCCTGCTGATTGATAAGAGAAGCAACCAGCTCTGTAGGATTGACATCTCCGCCACTCATTTCAAGAAAGTGGGAACGATTATTTGCAAATAATTTGTCAGTAAGTTCATCTACATTATTGATCCTGCCGACTGTTGTAATAGCATAAGTACCATGGTGTGAACGAACAATAAGAGGCTGTGGCTCAAAGTCTGAAATACAGCCAATTCCAAGAGTTCCTTTCATGTTAAGGATATCTTTGTCAAATTTCGGACGGAAATTTGAAGATTCGATGTTGTGAATTGCGCGGTCAAAACCCTTTTCGCTGTCGTATACAGCAAGTCCTGCGCGTCTTGTTCCCAGATGGGAATGATAATCTGTTCCGTAGAAAAGATCAAAAACTGCATCAGTATGAGATGCTAATCCGAAAAAACCACCCATGTATGCCTCTTTCCTAATAAAATAGAGATTTTATTGCTTTGAAATTTATAGTTTGAACATTCAGTCAAACTTTTGCCATGACAATAATAACATGAAAAAAGACTTACGTATCTACAAAATTAATATTTTGTATAGTTGCATAAAAACGGCCCGTTATTATAGAGATTTATGGAAAAATTTTTATAGAATTTTTTTCCGAAAAAATAATAATCGTATTGGACCAGGCCCTTTCATGGTATTAGATCATTTTATTTAAGAATCAGAAAGATATCGTTATAGATGTTTCTATTTTGTCCGAAAAAAGAAGAGAACGGATAATGTGTCATAAAAATAATCCGTGATAAAGTCATCTATATTGAAATGCTAAGATGCTATGACACGCAGGTAGTAAAGCCTAAGAGAATATAAGATTCAAATAACAGGATTATCTCATTAGAGAGGAATTGATTAATGGAGAGTGGTTATATCACATTTGAAAATGTTGTCAAAAAGTACAACATGGGTGAAGTGCCTATAAAGGCAGTAGACGGCGCTGACTTTACTATAGATAAGGGCAAGTTCACTATCATAGTCGGACCTTCAGGCGCAGGTAAGACAACAGTTCTAAATATGCTTGGAGGAATGGATGTATGCAGCTCAGGGACTATTATGGTCGATGATGTGCGTGTAAGCGATTTTAACAGAAAACAGCTCACATTGTACAGAAGATATGATATAGGCTTTGTATTCCAGTTCTATAATCTGGTACAAAATCTTACAGCCAAGGAAAATGTTGAGCTTGCTGCTCAGATCTGCAAAGAACCAATGGATGCGCTTGAAGCCCTTGAAATAGTGGGCTTATCTCACCGTGTCAATAACTTTCCTGCCCAGCTGTCGGGAGGTGAGCAGCAAAGAGTTGCCATAGCCCGTGCAATAGCCAAGAATCCCAAGATACTTCTGTGCGATGAGCCTACAGGAGCTCTTGACTACGTGACAGGCAAACAGATCCTTAAGATACTTCAGGACATGGCCAGAAAAAAGGGCATAACGGTAGTAGTTATAACTCATAACTCAGCCATATGTCCCATGGCAGACCGTGTCATCCATATAAGAAACGGTAAGGCAGATAAGATTGAAAATAATGCTAGTCCTACAGATATAGAGGATATTGAATGGTAATTATAACTGATGCATTTAGAGAAATAAAAAAGTCTTTGAAAAGATTTCTATCACTTCTGCTTCTTGTAATGATCGCTGTAGCTTTCCTGTCAGGTCTTCGTACTACGTCGCCTGATATGAAGTATACAGCTTCAAAGTATTACAAGGATCAGAACCTCATGGATATTCGTATGCTCTCTACTCTTGGCTTTATGGAAGAGGATATAGATAAGGTATCTTCTTATGAAGGAGTCCTGTGCGCCGAGGGATCAAGGCAGAAGGATCTTCAGATCGACAATCTTGTAGTATCTGTATATTCCATGCCCCAAAAAATGAATCTTTTGTACCTGAAAGAAGGAAGACTTGCTACCAAGAACGGTGAGTGTGTAATTGACAGTAATCTTGTATCGGATCTGAATCTGAAAGTAGGCGATGTCATAACACTTATTGATCCTGATAATGAGAAAGAATCCAAAGAAGATACGGATAAAGACGAAGACTCAGATAAAGACGAAGACTCAGATGAAGCATTAACGGATGATATTGATGTTGAAGCACCATCCACTAAATTAAATGACTATACCTATACAATAGTAGGTATTGCAGACAGCCCTTTATATGTATCAGTTGACAGAGGCACTTCAAATGTAGGAAGTGGTACTATATCAGCTTTTATATATGTGCCGGAGACAGAATTTGACTGGGATTATTATACTGCTATATATCTTTTGCTAGATAAGACTCAGGATATGGAAGCATATACTGATGAATATGATGACTATACCGAAGACTATGCAGAGAGTATGGAAGATTTTGCAGACAGCCTTGTAAGCTTAAGATATGAGTATCTGCATGACCAAAGCCAGGATAGCCTTGATGAAGCAAAAGCTAAGATAGATGATGCTCAAAAAGAGGTTGATGAGGCTAAAGATGAGCTTGAAAGCGCTCAGGAAGAGCTTGATGCAGCCAAAGAGGAGCTTGAAAATACCATAGCATATCTGCCGGAGATCACACCTGAAATAGAAGAAGCGCAAAAAGAGCTTGAAGATAATCAGGCTGAAATAGATGAAGCTAAGGCAGATCTTGAGGAAGCGCAAAAAGAAATTGACGAAGCTATGGTAGAAATAGCTGATGCACAAAAAGAAATAGATGACATGGATGCAGGTACATCCTATGTCCTTTCAAGAAGCGCCAATACAGGATACATGAGCTATAAACAGGATGCAGAGAAGATGGGCGATCTTGCTAATGTATTCCCTGTTATATTTTATCTTGTAGCTGCTCTTTCATGTCTTACATCAATGACCAGAATGGTAGAAGATCACAGGGGTGAAATAGGAACCTTAAAGGCTCTTGGATATGGCTATAGCATGATATCGATCAAATATATAGGCTATGCCTTTTTTGCCAGCTTTACAGGAGGGATAATAGGACTTATCTGGGGGAATGCCCTGCTTCCTGTATTGTGTTTTGAAGCCTGGAAGGGGCAGTATACACTTCCGGATCTGCAGATAGTACTTCAGCCCGGAATATATATTTTCTCAGTAGGAATAGCAGTTGTAGCTGTAACAGGAACGGCCTTTCTTGCAAGCAGAGTAGAACTTCAGGCACGTCCTGCCAAGCTTATGAGGCCTCGTGCTCCTAAAGCCGGTAAGAGAGTATGGCTTGAAAAAATAGGTTTTATCTGGAACAAACTAAAGTTTACTTCCAAGGTATCCTGCAGAAATCTGTTCAGATATAAGCAAAGATTCTGGATGACAGTAATAGGAATATCAGGATGTACAGCCCTTCTTGTGGTAGGGCTTGGCCTTTATGACTCTTTGTACACAGTCATTGACAATCAGTTTGAAGATATAACCCATTATGACGCATATCTTGATATGAACTCAGATCAAACAGATGATCAGCTAAGTGCAGTAGATAAGGCCATAGATGAATCATCAATAGTCTCTGATCATATGGCAATATATACGGATATGCCTACATCAGTTGCAGGAACTGAAAATGATCTTGGAACATATGTTGTGGCATTCAGGGATTATGATAAATTTTCTGAATTCATTTCAGTTGCTCACAGGACTGATGATAATGAGGTCGTGATACCAAAAGATAGCGCCAATATATCTGACAGCAGTTTGAAAGCTTTGTTTACAGAAAAGCTTGCAGATGTTAATGACCTTTCTATAGGCGACGTTGTTGAAGTGGTACTTTCAGATGACACTGTTATAAAAGTTGAAGTGGCAGATATAGTCGAGAATTATGTATATAACTACGTGTACATGAACTTTGATGATCTTGATGCTATTACAGGTGATGATCTTATGGACAACAGATTCATCATAAAGTACACAGACAATGCTACAGACACGCAGATAGATGAACTGTCATCAAAGCTTGTTGCGATGGAAGGTGCTTCTTCATACACAAGGATCAATGCTGTTGTAGACAGGTTCGATAAATCGTTTAAGGCAGTCAATGTAGCTGTTGGTATTATCATAGCGGCAGCAGCTGCCCTTGCCTTTATAGTTCTTTATAACCTGACCAATATCAATATCTCTGAGAGGATAAGAGAGCTTGCAACTCTTAAGGTCCTGGGATTTACGGATAAAGAGACGACCAATTATATATACAGAGAGAACACTGTCATGACTCTTGTGGGCATTATATTCGGACTTATTGGAGGAAAATACCTTCTTGTATGGCTCATGACTACAGTTGAAAACAGCTACATGATGTTTGGACGGGAAATATCTATCAGAAGCTATATACTCTCAGCCCTGCTCACGGCAGTCTTTTCACTCTTTGTAAATGCTATTGCACACTTTTCTATACAAAAGATAGACATGGTAGAAAGCCTTAAATCAGTAGAGTAACGAAGCTATATAATCAAAATAAAAAGTGTCAAAAGATAGAAGTTCTACCTTTTGACACTTTTAATAAATATATAGTTATTAAAATTTAGATCATAAAAAATCTTTATGCTTCAAGTTCCTTGCCTGTGAGGAGCTTGTATGCTTCCTTGTACTTCTCGATTGTCTTGTCGATAACATCCTGAGGAAGATTGTAGTCGCTGTCAGGGTTAGCCTTGAGCCAGTCACGTACGAACTGCTTATCAAAGGATGGCTGAGAGTGACCTGCTTCGTATCCTTCTAATGGCCAGAAACGGCTTGAATCAGGTGTAAGCATCTCGTCTGCAAGTACAACGTTACCATTCTCATCAAGACCGAATTCGAACTTGGTATCAGCTATGATGATGCCTCTTGTAAGAGCATAATCAGCGCACTTCTTGTAAAGAGCAATTGTATAATCACGGATCTTCTCAGCGTAGTCTCTGCCATGACCAGGGAAGTCCTTCTCAAGAACTTCTACACTTCTTTCGAAATCTATATTCTCGTCATGATCACCGATCTCGGCTTTAGTTGAAGGAGTATAGATAGGCTGTGGAAGCTTGTCACATTCCTTAAGACCTTCAGGGAGCTTTATGCCACATACTGTGCCGTTCTTCTTATAGCTTTCCCAGCCGCTTCCTGTAATATAACCACGAACAATGCACTCAACAGGAATCATAGTAAGCTTCTTGCAAAGCATGCTGTTACCTGTGAACTGAGGCTGATTAAAAAATTCAGGCATATCCTTAACATCAGTACTTACCATGTGATTGGCAACAATATCAGATGTATAATCGAACCAGAACTTAGACATCTGAGTCAGAACAGCACCCTTTTTAACAACCTTGTTTTTAAGAATAACGTCGAAAGCTGAGATACGGTCTGTAGCAACCATGATAAGATTGTCTCCTGTATCGTAGATCTCACGAACTTTGCCTTCCTTAATAGGTGTAAACTCCTTCATTTCATGACCTCTCTTAATTTGCTTTATATTTGGCTAATTGTCTTAGCCTTTTTATGTTTCGCTACAAGTATAGTACACTCGCTTTTCAAAAGTAAACATCCTACATGTAAAAAATAATTTGACCATTCAATCAAAAAATTGTGCATGTTTTTATAAAGCCTCCGGATAATAAAAATAATCTGAAATCGATTTCGTCTGAAAATGGCACACAACATTAACCTGGTGTTCATAATTTCGTTACATAATCAATGTAATATTATATTATCGGAAGATGATAAATGATCCGAAGCAACCAATAACTTAACTTTTTCATAATGGGCTGTCTGACTCCCCATCAGACGGCCCTCCTCCCTAAAATTACCCGGTGAGATTTCTCATCGGTTTTTTATTTTAAACTTATCCAATACATGATAAAATAAATATACACATACTCTTTTTCGTTAACAAAACATAGGAGGCAGGTATGACTGATAATCGAGATGCACTTATAAATGAACTTTATAAGAAAACATTTGGTAAGGAATATACTAAGTACGGTAATATTCTGGAGAGATATGATAAGTCTACCGGAACGCTTTACTGTAATGCAGATAATAACGAAGTTAAGTATACACTTGATCAGATACAGGGTTCTGAGAAGTATCTGCGTGAAGCAATAGAAAAGGATATAAGTCCCAATAAAGCGATTTGTTATAAAATAGCTATATGTGCGATAAAGTTATTACAGGAGGAGCAAAACAGCTAAGCGTCTGCCGGGAGAAAGGAGCTATCTGTGGAAGTTATCGTCAGCTGCACAGACCTACTGGATGAAACAAGTGAATATCAGCTTGTAAGACGATATAAAGACCGCTATTATATCAGGTTTGAGCTTGAAAGCGGCTTTATTGCAGAACTTCCTGTATCTGAGATTCCTACGGGAAAAGATGTAGTGAAGCTGATAAAAGAAAAGCCGGAAGAGATGATAAGGATAGTGAATGCCTTCCGCCAAAAAGGAGACTGGACTGAGACCTCGTATGTACAGTCAACGATCATAGACTGCCTTCTTTATAGTGGTGATATGCCTATGAAGCAGGCATCCAAAATATGGGCTAAACTAAGCCGTTATGATGACCTTGTACAGGAAATGTACAATATGATCGTGGAGGGAACTCCGGGATTTAGAAGTGTCAAGGCAGCAGGATTTACTTCAAAGAAGCTTATGGACATAACACAGATGACGCTCATAGGTGCATATCTTTTTATGGTAACACTAAGGGAAGAGCCTGAAAAAGCACTTCCTCAGCTTAAGAATATGATGATAGATAAAGAAACCGCCAACTACGGCGAAACATAAAATAACATGAAGATAGGATCATAAATAAAAAACTCAGGTAGAGTGTAAACTACCTGAGTTTTTGTGTACAATAAATATTTTTAAATTACAACAGTTCTGTAGGCTCAGAAGAAAAGTCTGCAAAGCCCTTTTCATAAAGACCATTTACAAAATCAATTGCGCGCTGTCCGGATTCTTCTATCGGTACAGACTGGCTGTAGATATACTCAAGCTTGTCGCCTGAAGGCGCAAGTGTGAAGTTGACC
>NZ_JAILQF010000289.1 GCF_024699075.1 Butyrivibrio sp. | reverse complement strand
AAATCCAAGAATAAAGACGGGATCAAGAATAATATTTATGACTGTACCTATGAGATTGCCTACAAGGCCTTCTTTTACAGCGCCTTCTGCTCTTAAGACCTGTCCCAGCATATTGCTTATAAGAAGAAGTGGAGCTCCAATAGCTAGGATAAGCATATAATTTTTTGCATATCCTATGATATCTGACGTTGCTCCCAAAAATACTAGAATAGGTTTATTAAATGCAATTATCAACATACCTGCAATTATTCCGCATATGATTCCACTCCAGATACTAAGAGATGAAACCATCTTGGCATGCTCCATATCTTTTTTGCCAAGGTCCGATGAGATAATTACAGTTGCACCTGCTGATATAAGCATAGCTACAGCCATGATCAAATTGAAAATCGGTCCCACAACAGATATGGCTGCAACCTGCGCTGTCTCTCCTGTCTGACCGACAAATACCATATCCGCCATGTTGTAGATAAGCATAACGAGTATAGCTATAAGTGCCGGAAGTACCATCTTAAAAATAGATGATCATATATTATCGCTTTCAAATATTTTAACCTGATCTTCTTTCATAATCTTCTCCAAACATACAGTTGAAATTTATTGAACATGTGTTTATTATCTTTGTTATAGGAATTATATTCCAGGCATCTGATAACTACAACCAACAATTATTCAGCATATGAAAGATAGTCAACACATTAAGGGGAAAGTGTTTATTATGAGCGAAAAAAAAGAAGATGGCAGAGTCCGCTACACCAAAATGAGAATACGTTCAGCATTCTACGAACTTGCCAAACAAAATGAATACGATAAAATAACAGTTACTGCAGTCTGCAATAAAGCAGAGATAAACAGAGCTACTTTTTATAAGCATTATCTTGATATACCGGATCTTATAGATAAGCTTCAGGAAGAAGCTATCGAGAAGCTTATAAACAGGCTTGATGTAGCTACAAAGAGTAATATAGATGATTTTCTTATAGACCTTCTCAAACAAGTCAAGGAAAACACAAGCGCAAACGGTAGTTTAAGCCTATTCACGCAGGCAAGTGCAACAAGCTTCACTTCCAAGGTTTCAAGGATCATATATTCCAAGTTTTCAGAGATCATCAAAAGTGATATTCCAAAGTCATCTACTCTGGACCAGGATATGATCTTTGTTTATATTGCAGGCGGATGCGCAGGAATTATAGATTACTGGGCAAAGACAGGATTTAAAGAAGATGAAAAAGAGCTATCACAAAAGCTAAGGCTTATGGCCAATTTAACTATTAAAAGTATAAGATAATTATTAAAAATGGCTATTGGCAGGCAAATATCTAATTTGCATACACAATAGCCATTATAGATTATTATCTTATATTTTCAGGAGCCTATCCTATATGTATCAGCCAACATACTCAAGACCCGGGAAGATATCCTGAATAGATACACCGTCAACTGTTCCTTCATATCCAATGTTATCAATATATAATCTAAGATACTGCCCGTCTGATGAAAGAAGATCTACATAAGATACTCCATCAGTTGATACAATAGTAAAGCCTGTACCGGATTGTACAGTTATCATATCTCCTGTAGGCTCCAAGCCATCATCAAGCTTCTCCATCTTAACACTCTTTGCTGATACGATATCTTCTGTGGAGACTTTAACAATAACGCATGTTTTAGGATCCGCCTGCGGCATTCCGTCATCGCCAATAGAGTAATAATTGTAGTAAGTGAAAGTTCCAAGGGCAGAGCTTGTGTCAACTATAATAAAATTATCTGCATTAGAGAATACCTTAGGGCCGCTATAATCTGTATCTACATCGATCCACACTCCAGTATAGCCAAAAATATCTACCTTCTCACAGCCACCATCAGTTACATCAAATACGTATGTATCATAATAATCATTGCCAAATGCAGTCGAAAGATGAATATACTCTCTGCCGTCATCCATTACAAAATGATAGACATTGTAAGCTCCCGTTTTTTCACCATAGTAGTCATCAAATTCAGCACTGCCATCTCCATATACAAGAACAAAGCTACTCTTCTGACTGTTATATATTATGTAATTTTCATCCTCATATGCTTCATTTTCAGACTCATAAAAAGGTATTTCTTCTTTGTAGCAATATGTCCTACTTGTATCGAATCCAAGCTTTTCATTTACTATCTCATCATCATAATCAATAACAACTTCAAATGAACCGGATGCATAATCAGCTATGTCATACTGATTGAATACTATATGTATACCATTTATATCCATATACCAGTTGTATCCAAGCTCGTAATCTTCAGCTCCGGATTCGATACTTTTCTTTTCATCAGGATCAAACTTATAGTGACTAAGAGATTCATCAATATCAAAGAAAGTTTCTTCGCCGTCTTCTGCATTATCAATGAGGTCCGCTTTAATAATTGTGGCAAACTCGTCTTCTGAAACGCTTACAACATCACCAAGGCTTATCTCTTCGCCATTTGAAACGTAATAGTTGTAACCATATACTGCATAATATCCATGAGCTCCTCCACCATAAAAATCTTCAGTTTCAAGGATACTCAGTACCATACTATCTGACCTTGTTATCTCCTGATGTTCATCATCATAATATTCACCAAAATAATCAGGATCAGATTCATATTGAGACTTAGCCATACCATACATCTCTTCGAATTCTGAATCATAATTATCAAGCATAGTATCAGCACTATCTTTAAGTGTCTTAGCAAGTTCCGGATATTCATCCTCAAGATCAGCGACAACCATTATAGCGTTTTGTGATTTCTCACAAAGATCAACTTTTTTACCGTCGTCAGATAATTTAGAGCCTGATCTATTAACTGATTTATATGAAGGAGCTCCGCTTCCATATACGTTTACAAGCTTATATTCCTTCTCTTCTGAATCTGACTCTTCAATTTCTTCTTCCTCTAAAGTCTCAGCTTCAGTCGCAGCATCGCTAGAAGATTCAACCTCTTTGGAGCTGTCTTCATTTGATTGATCAGTCTTTTTAGTTTCCTTTTTAGTATCTTCTTCAGACTCATCTTTCGATGAATCTTCACTGCTATCTTTGGCAGCGCCCTCTTCCTTAGTATCGCTATAGCCAGGCAGTTCAATTCCCGGAATAGAACAGCCTGATA
>NZ_JAILQF010000288.1 GCF_024699075.1 Butyrivibrio sp. | reverse complement strand
CTATATGTATCAGCCAACATACTCAAGACCCGGGAAGATATCCTGAATAGATACACCGTCAACTGTTCCTTCATATCCAATGTTATCAATATATAATCTAAGATACTGCCCGTCTGATGAAAGAAGATCTACAAAAGATACTCCATCAGTTGATACAATAGTAAAGCCTGTACCGGATTGTACAGTTATCATATCTCCTGTAGGCTCCAAGCTATCATCAAGCTTCTCCATCTTAACACTCTTTGCTAATACGATATCTTCTGTGGAGGCTTTAACAATAACGCATGTTTTAGGATCCGCCTGCGGCATTCCGTCATCGCCAATAGAGTAATAATTGTAGTAAGTGAAAGTTCCAAGGGCAGAGCTTGTGTCAACTATAATAAAATTATCTGCATTAGAAAATACCTTAGGGCCGCTATACTCTGTATCTACATCGATCCACACTCCAGTATAGCCAAAAATATCTACCTTCTCACAGCCACCATCAGTTACATCAAATACGTATGTATCATAATAATCATTGCCAAATGCAGTCGAAAGATGAATATACTCTCTGCCATCATCCATTACAAAATGATAGACATTGTAAGCTCCCGTTTCTTCACCATAGTAGTCATCAAATTCAGCACTGCCATCTCCATATACAAGAACAAAGCTGCTCTTCTGACTGTTATATATTATGTAATTTTCATCCTCATATGCTTCATTTTCAGACTCATAAAAAGGTATTTCTTCTTTGTAGCAATATGTCCTACTTGTATCGAATCCAAGATTTTCATTTACTATCTCTTCGTCATAATCAAATACAACTTCAAATGAACCGGATGCATAATCAGCTATGTCATACTGATTGAATACTATATGTATACCATCTATGGCCATATACCAGTTGTATTCAAGCTCGTAATCTTCAGCGCCGGATTCTATACTTTTCTTTTCATCAGGATCATACTTATAGTGACTAAGGGATTCGTCAAGATCAAAGAAAGTTCCTTCGCCGTCTTCTACCTGATCAAAGAGCTTTTCTTTAAGGAGTTTATCTAATTCATCTTCAGAAACGTTTAAAACATCACCAAGACTTATCTCCTCTCCACTTGATACGTAGTAGTTGTAGCCATATACTGCGTAATATCCATGAGCTCCTCCGCCATATAAATCTTCAGTTTCCAGGATACTCAGTACCATACTATCTGATCTTGTTATCTCCTGATGTTCAACCTCATAGTATTCCTCAAAATAATCAGGATCAGATTCATAATGAGACTTGGCCATATCATACATATCTTCGAATTCCGAGTCGAAGTTTTCAAGCATATTATCAGCATTATCTTTAAGCGTCTTGGCAAGTTCCGGATAATCATCCTCAAGATCAGCGACAACCATTATGGAGTTTTGTGACTTCTCACATAATTCAGCCTGCTTATCATATGAATATTTATAGTTGCTTCTGCCTACAGATTTATAAGAAGGAGCTCCGCTTCCATATACGCCTAGAATCTTATGCTCCATATCTTCTGAATCTGCCTCTTTAATTTCTTCCTCACTAGTCTCATCTTCAGCCACAGCATCACTTGAGGACTCATCCTCTTTGGAGCTATCTTCATTTGATTCATCAGTCTTTTTAGTTTCCTTTTTAGTATCTTCTTCAGACTCATCTTTCGATGAATCTTCACTGCTATCTTTGGCAGCGCCCTCTTCCTTAGTATCGCTATAGCCAGGCAGTTCAATTCCCGGAATAGAACAGCCTGATAATAAAAGTGCTGCGCATAAAGGCGCAATTATGTTAACTCTTTTCATTCCTATCCTCCACATAATTAATAAGTCAAACACTGAAATAGTAGCACAATTATCTGTTATATACCAAATCATATGACCAAAATACAAATTTGGTGGATGAACAGAAAAAAGAGCCATCAAGCAGGAGGCAAATAATGCTTTGTCAGATTTGTATTATTTCGTTTACAAGATTACTAATTTGCATTATGCTTTCTTGCATATATAAAGCAGATGATTAGTATTTCCTAGAAGTTCTCTCTTTTCACAAACTGATAAGTACCATTTTGAAATAGCTTCAAAGTCCTTGTCAGATACCGAGAAGTCAACCCTGTGTTCAAGAGGCTCTATAAGGCCGTCTACACCTGTAGTTGTGATATGCTCTATCTCTTTTTTCTCAAACAGTTCTTCAAACTCAGCAACATCATAGCCAGTAAAGAGCTGCTCTTTGAAGTGTCTGACTTTATGATCATCCGTGAAGTTTTCAGCCTGTCCCTCTGACCAGTTGCCATAGAAATAGTTGGAATACATGATCGCGTATACAGAGATGAATGCAAACATGATAGTTCCGCCTTTTTTGGTCACTCTGATGGCTTCATCTATAGCCTTTAATGCATCCTCCTTGTCATAAAGGTGATACATAGGTCCAAGGACAAGTGTAAGATCGTATGTATCATCTTCAAGATCTTTAAGGTCTGTAGCATCTCCAAGATATGATGCAAGATTTGAAAGGTCCTTACTTCCTAAACGAAGTTTATCAAGGTTACTCTGGACGAATTCAACTGCTGTTACGTCCATTCCCTCCTTGGCAAGAGCTATGGAAAAGCGGCCAGTACCTGCGCCAACTTCAAGGACTTTGGAACCCTTACCTGCGTAGCGATGAATATAGTTCATGGTAGTCGCATACTCTAGTCTCCCATGAACAGTTCGCTCCAGTCTGTCATCTTCAACATAGCTGTTATAATATCCGCTTACGATCTCTTTTCTGGAAGCCCCCTCTTTGATTGCATTTATTCTTGTATAATAATGTGTTTCATCTTCATGATGTATGTACGCGCCGTTCTTTAGTTGAACCTTTAAACTTGCCGGATTATCTTTGTTAACAGAAAGATATGCTTCATGAATACTAATTTCGCGGGCTTTTTTTAGAGTCATTGCAAGTCCTTTGGTAGCATAACCCTTGCCTCTATACTTGGAAGATATACAGTAGCCGATGTGGCCTGCGCCTTCTCTTAAGGCATCATTTAGGCAGTGACGCAGGTTAAACACGCCTACATATTTATCAGTATCTACTAAAACGAAGGTTGTATCTGGAACAAAACCTTCCGGAAGCTCTCTTCCCATAGACCAGTTTCTCTTCTTCTCGATCCATTCAAGGAACTGTTCATAGTTATAGCCGTACACGCTGTTAATATAACCATTCTCGTTTTCCGGAAAAGTCATATAAAGCTCATAAGTCTTCTTGTAATCTGAGTCCTGTACTCTTACTAGTTCCATAATATTCCTCCTGTTATATAAAAAAATTAAGCCCCATCAAACGTATGTTTGATGAGGCTTATAAGCAAGTGTTATGCATATACTGTTATCAGCTTATGCCTATTCCTTGATCCTCATCGACCATACCAAAAGTAAACCCCTGATTATTATTATTATTCACGGGTGTTTCGGTAGTATTATTAAAATTGTCAACAAGGATATAAAATGTCATATTGATATTCTCCGCAAAAAGCATTCGCACACACTACGCAGCTACTGCTTTTCGATCAAATGTTTTCTGTTAGTATACTTTCAGCTTTTGTTATTGTCAACTATAAAAAATAATCAAAAGTTTCTCGCAAAGATGCTGACTGGACCTGTTGTAGTCTTCAGTATAAGCATAAATACTCCTTTGTCCGTAACCCTACTGTCACACAAAAAATATTCTCATGCTCTTGCTGGTTTTTTATACAAAAATACAACTGCAACTATAAAGACAACAGTCAGCATAATCCATTGCACATAATTATCAAGAATCATAAATAGAGAACATTGGTACCAGGTTCAATAAAATTGGTGTGAAAAGATAAATAGGGGAGCTGGCGCTCCCCTACGTGTAATCATATCAATCCTTCATCCTCTAGGATAGTCTTAACCTCATCTTCTGAAATACCAGACTTCTTTGCAATCTCAGCAATCGGCATACCATCTTCATGGCGTGCTATGACTCGGCCACTTATTTTGCCTTCTTCTCTTCCTTCTTCTCTTCCTTCTTCTCTTCCAGCTTTCAATCCACGATTATATTCCTCATCCATATGTTCTTTGTAAGTCATATACTCTTTCCTCCACAGGCTCTTAGCAATGGCTTCCTTGACTTTGGCATCTATTCTGGATGTAAGACTACTATCTGCGTCTTTACCTGCAAGATAATCTATAAGAG
>NZ_JAILQF010000250.1 GCF_024699075.1 Butyrivibrio sp. | reverse complement strand
GAGAAAGCCTCTTAAATCCAGCGAAAAGCAAAGTCTCTTCAAACTATATTTGTCTGACGTCGGAATGCTTACATCTATTTATGGAATGGATACCAAGCGTATGCTTATAAGCAAAAATCCCAACATGAATGCCGGCGGGATATTTGAAAATGCTGTTGCTCAGGAACTGCGAAGTAAAGGATTTTCACTATACTATTACAATTCCAACAGATTGGGAGAATTAGATTTTGTAATTGAGTACAAAGGCAGCATCTACCCAATAGAGGTAAAAAGTGGTAAGGATTACACCGTTCATTCTGCAATCAGCAATTGCGTTGCTAATCACCAATATGAGATGCAGGAAGCTTTTGTCTTTGCTGACTGCAATATTAAGCATGATAAAAAAATTACATATCTTCCAATCTACATGGTTATGTTTCTTGAAAAGGACCAGAGTGAAGATTTTATCGTAGATGAAGTATTATTCTAATATTTCCAAAGATAAAAACCACCAATCCTGAGCAATCAGGCATGGTGGTTTTTATCGCTCTGTCATTCTTTTTCTTTATAAACAAGAACTTTATCAGTAAGTTTACGGCTCATCTCGTGTCTGGCCTTTCGCTGCTCAACTGTATCAAAGACAATTGAAAAATCATAATCCTCCGGATAAAGCTGATCAGCTTTTACATGAAGTTTTACCCTCTTATGATTGATATAGATCTTTTTGTTTGGAAGCTGTACACGCAGGATTCCCTTACTATTTATGGGTTCACATACAATTCCAATCTTTTTATCCGGATAGATCATCACGCTGTCGCCGATGCTGAATTTCTGCTCAAGTTCTGCAGTGGAATGTATCTTCTTATTCTTAATGATCCTGCTGCCTTTGTTTCTTTTTGCGCTTTTCTTTTTGCCTGAAAATGCATATTCTTTAGCAGCCTCTTTTCCATAGGCAGCTTCAGCTGCTACAGCCAACATTTCGCTTGGCATTCCAAGTCTTTCAGCAATATAAAAGGCGCAGCTATCTCCTGCTTCTCCGATGATCATCTCATAGGTGGGACGGAGAGTCTCTCTGTCAAAAGCCATCCTTGCATTCACAATGTGTTCCGTCTTAGCTGCATATTCCTTGATCTCAGGATAATGGGTTGTTACAAGGAAATTGGCATTGCTTTTCCTAAGCTCTTCAAGTATCGCTACTGCAATTCCCATGCCCTCTGCAGGGTCTGTACCTGACCCAAGTTCATCCATGATAACAAGACTGTCGTGATTCACCTCATTTAGGATAGCAAGAACATTTTTAATATGTGCCGAGAAGGTTGATAGGTTCTCTGACAGATTCTGACCATCACCAATATCAGATAAGTAACTACTGTTCATACAGATGTCAGCTTCCTTACAGGCAACGTGAAGTCCGCACTGAGCCATATAGCAGCTTAGCATGACTGTCTTAATACTAACCGTCTTTCCACCGGTATTAGGGCCTGTAATCACTATTCCTCGAATTCCTTCTTCTCCAAGTGAAAAATCAAGTGGAACGTTTATCTCTTTATCCATCAGTGGATGCCTTGCCTTCACAAGCTTAATACGTCTATCAAGGTTTATGGAAGGCTCTGTGCAATCCAGGTCTATACTGAGCTTTCCCTTGGAAAAAATGTAGTCCAGCTTTTCCATCATCTTGACATTTTCTTCCATGATTGCAGCATAAGATGACACCATTGCTGTAAGAGTATAAAGTATCCTATAAACTTCATTTTCCTCGTCAATACGCAGAAGTTCCAGATCTTCATAGCACTTCGCAAGTCCCTCAGGCTCTACAAAAAGAGTACTGCCGGTAGATGACTTATCGATCACGCTTCCCGGAATTTTAAATTTATACTCCTTCTTTATAGGAACGCAGACTCTTCCATTTCTAACTGTATGATATGAATCTGCCATGTAATCCTTATTTTTCCTAATGATCTGATCAGCCTTAAGCTTCATGGTCTCTTCCATGGATACTATCTGGTTCCTGAGATCATAAAGCTCTTTGGATGCTCTGTCATCTACTTCTTCATTCCTGATCTGACTTGATATCTCATCCTTTAGATCCAGAAGAGGATTTAAGTTTTCATCATAGTAAGATAGAGCGTTTTCATACTGTTTACCCTGAGCCAGGTAATCCATCATTCTTTCTACAGCAACAAGTACTCTTTCTACTCTTTCAAGCTGATAAGGAGTTAGACAACTTCCCGTCTCAGCTATGGTCAGTATCTCCCGTATCTCAGTAACATTCTGGAGCGGAGGATTCCCGAGTTTTTCAATTAATTCGCGGCTGTCTGTAGTATCCTGAAGTGCTTTCCTTAACTCTCTTTCGCTTAGGATGATATCAGCCTTTTTAATCTGCTCTTTTGCATAATCTGTGCTAGCTAGCTCTGACCATATATCTTTAACTCTATTATATTCAATTTGTGATTCTGTATTCATCTATCTCTCCAATCATTCAAGCAAATTTTTAAACACCTTAGTAATCTGAGACTCTCCCTTATGATTCCACATAAACTGCACATCGCTTCCGGCTTCTGGTTTTCCTCCCAGGTTCTCAGACAGCTTTGCAGGTATCAAAAGCTCCCAATAGCGAACCATATAGGTGTCATCTTCTACTGCTTCAACAACTCCAAGGTGCTGTTCAAAAATCTGCATAAAACCTTCCTGTACTTTAACTACGCGGTATTTAGGAAACTCTTCATTGATCTTTGCAAGTCTTTCTTTGTCTTCAAGCTTTTCAAAGTCCTTGCTCTCAATGAGTTTTCCTTTGATATTTGAAAAGTCATTATTAAGTGGAAGAACCATTAATGCGTCAAAGCTGTTACCCTGTTCATCAGTAATTCCATACTTTGATCCGCGCTCAAATCCAAAGCGTGAATAATAATATGGCTCGCCCATTAAAGCTATTCCCGCTAAGCCTGCCTCTTTTGCAAGCTTTATTGTTTCGCGCATAAGTGCTCCGCCAATATCATTACCTTCCATGGTGGGCTCTACCGCCAGTGGTCCAAAGGTGACTATGTCATGCGCCACATCACCGTCCACTATCCAAGCCTTAGTGTAGTAAACAGCTCCGACTATGCGGCCATTATACTCAGCGATCCTGCTTATCTGTGGGATGTAATCCTTGGATTCTCTTATGATCCTTATAAGAAAGTGCTCATCAGCCGCAGGTCCATATTTGTTAAAAAAGCTGCGCATAGCCATTAGTTCTGTATTTTTGTAATCAGCAGGTTCTTCTGCTCTTATGATTAAGTTATCTAACATTCTTTTTTCCTCCATTTATGCTTATCATTCTAATTTGAACAATAAAAAACCATGACATCTTACGCCAAGATATCATGGTTCATAAAATCAAACATATCAAAAATAATCCACATAAAATGCGGCTTTTACCATAATATTATTAAGCGTAATCAAATAAGCCAGTAGATTTCACCACTAACTTACACATATTGATTCATTGAATCCTTATGCTCATTGCAATATCATGTAGCCGTATTGCAATGAATTATCTTACAACGCTTAACATAAATTTCCTCTTTTTATATTATGGTTAAACACATTTTATGTTCTAAGTCGAATATATTACCTGACAATATTTCTGTCAAGCATGGGGAAGACATATGTCCTTAATACAGCAATCACTTTTTAACACCCTCTAGATACTCAAATACTCTTTCAAAGAGAGCCACCCATTACAGGCAGCTCTCCTATAGAAGCTATGGTTTTATTTTCCTTCAGTTATAAGCTCTTCAGCCATATCGAACAGCTCATCAACAGTAAGAGTTGTATCGAAAGTCATGAGACAGTAGTGAACACCATTAACATCAAATATAAGGTTTGTAATCATCTGTGTTTCTTCCTGATCTGAACCATAGCTGATAAAGAAATGATCATCGTTTTCCATCCTGTCAAGGAGTTCCTGTGATACCTGTCCTTCCATGTTAGGCGGAAGGAAAAGATATTCATCCAGGCTGTATTTTACAGCAACATCTCCAACCATTCTTGTTTCCATTGAGGTGTCTTCATCATTCCTTATGGTGCTGACAGGCTCAATGTCCAGATAGATATCCGGTATTCCATCCTTAGCATATGTGATGTTTAGACCGGAAGCATCAGCCAGTTTGGACCCATCTTCACTATAATCTGACATATCAAATATTTCAGCGCTTCTGAAGGTGAAGCCGTTACTAAAACGCTCTACTGTAAGAACATCCATGTTTATATCAGTCTCGAGTTTTGACATATCCACATACGTTGTAGTTTTACTACCAATTCTGTTATGGCTTACAATGTTTGAAACTATTCCACTTGCTGCCAGCGCAGTACCTCCAACAAGTAATACGCATGCTGTAGCAACGATAGCTGCTGACTTTAGTCTGAAACTTGCCTTCATAATCATTCCTCCACTTTGTCTTGAATATTGTTCGCTTATATTGCGAAACATCTTTTCTTTTGTATGTCCTGAGAAATGGAGTTCATTCATGGAGTTGTTGTAGATTTCTTTTATCTGATCATTCATATGCTTCACCTTCCTTTGGAGAAAAACGAGAATCCTTTGATAACGCTTCTTTAAGTCTTCTTCTGCCTCTTGAGAGATAGTTTGCTACAACTGTTTCTCTTTTTCCAAGAATCTGAGCGATCTCTTTGATGGTATACCCTTCATAGTAAAAGAGATGGATGCTTATCCTGTAATTTACCGGGAGCTTCTTAAGCTCTTCTGTGAGTACAGATACCGGTTCCTCCGGTATAGCTCTTTCCGGCACCGCATCAAGTCCGATAGTCTTTCCGAAGAAAGCGCTCTTTCTCACGTCCTTGCAGGCATTGATTGTAGTCCTGATTATCCAGGCTTTCTCATGCTCACGGCTATCAAATCTTTGGTGGGAGGACAGGTATTTCAGTATTACATTCTGGCAGATATCCTCTGCATCAGTAGTCCTGCGTAGGTAGCTGTAGCTGATCCTAAGTATCATGTCAGCATATGTTTCCAATATCCGCCTTGCTTCTTTTTCCTCCATGACAAAACTCTCTTTCTGTATTTTTTAGAAGGCCTTCTAACTATAATACGATTTAGGACATTAAAACATATCACTCGGAAAAATATTTTTTCAAAAAATGTAACCATGCTATGATTAATGTCGCTATATAAGGTGAAGGCCTTAAAAAGAAAGAGAGGATCATCTTCATGGATGACTCACAGATTGTAGAGCTCTACTTATCAAGAGATGAATCAGCCATAACGCAGACATCTCAGAAATACGGAAGCAAGCTTAGAAGAATAGCCCGGAACGTGTTATCAGACACAGAAACTTCTGAGGAGTGCGAAAATGATGCATACCTCCGAACCTGGAATCTGATACCGCCTAACGAGCCCCGGACTTATCTTTTTTCATTTGTCGGAAAGATTGTCCGTCATCTTGCCATAGACAGGCTTCGTCATGAAGGCAGGCAAAAGAGATCTGCCCTGTACTGTGAGCTTACTGACGAAATACAGGAATGTATCCCGGGAAGATCTGATGTATCACAGGAATATGATGCAAAAGAGCTCTCTGAGTGGATAAACAGTTTTCTTGACTCATGCTCTGATGAGCAGCGGAACATTTTTGTCAGAAGATACTGGTACTTTGACTCCGTAACTGAGATATGTGAAAAATACTCTCTTCCTCAGAGCAAAGTAAAGACCACGCTTTTCAGGATGAGGGAAAAGCTTAAGAAACATCTCGCAGACGGAGGATTCACTGCATGAACGAACATGATTTATTAGATGCCATCGGTGGCATTGATCAGAAGTACATAAAAGACGCTGATAAGACAGTTTCTAAGCATAGCAAAACAGCACGTTTCCATAGTTACTATCTTGCAGCTGCAGGTCTTTTGCTCCTAGTTGTAGCTGGAATAGTAATCAGAAACAATCATGTGGCACCAGCCTATGAATCTGTTGATGAGACAGAAGAAGTTACGATGCTTGGAGCTGTTCCTGAAGAAACTGAAGAAGCCGCTCCAGAAAAAACTGAAGGTTCTCCTATGTTGGAAACCGGAACTACTGATGTATACGAGGAAACAGATGGCATTGAAGTCACAGAAGGCAGCGAGGCGGTCGCTACAGAAGAATCCCTAGCTACTGAATCTGCTGATTCCGACTATCCGGCAATGGTAATGTACGATGGAGCTGTTTACAAAGACTCCGGTGAAGAATTTATTGGGGAAGTTATAGAAGATAACCTCCTGCAGTTTTCATCCTACACTGATGGCGAACCTTCTGAAGATGGTCAGCAGAACTTTGACCGGTCATCGGAAACCAGATTCTTTGTGCTGAATGAAGATGCAATAGTTGTACTCATGGATCCGGACGAAGGAATCTGGAGAATATTTTTGAAGCAATAATCACAAGGGAGGAATTATGAAAAAGAAAATAATATCAGCTATACTATCATTATTAGTAGCCAACAGCGTCATTTCAGGATGTGGAAATACTGTAAAACCAGGCAATACGCAGGTAACTTCTCAGGAAGAAGAAAACTCTGTTTCTGACGAGAACACTGCTGATGCCACAAACACCCCCATATCAGATATTCCGGAGGCAGATATCAACATGGACTTTAACAGCTCACTCATAGACTTTATAGAAAAATACGGCTTTGCCGACAAGAACTACATGATATCCCCCACCTCGTTCAGAGCAGCTCTGGCGCTTGCAGTTTCAGGTGCAGATAATGAAACCAAAGATGAGCTCCTTAAGGCAATGGGCTTTAACTCCATGGATGAACTTATTTCATGGTACGAAGGTGTAACCGCCTCAGTGGATTCCTATAATAACTGGCTAAAGAATGCCCAGGATGAGTTTAATGAATACCGGGATTACTATGAAGATGATGCCCAGGCTCCGGATGGTGATTTTGACCTGGAAAATTCCATCTGGAGGAACACGAAGTCTAGTGGTAAGCTTTCAAAAAAGTATATAGAATACGTGAAAGAAACCTTTGGTGCAACCGCTGAGAATGTCTCTGAAAAAAAAATCACAGATACAGTAAATAGTTGGATCAATGAAAATACCAATGGACTTATCCCATCAATCAGCAACGACCTGTCCTATGCAGATCTTATCCTGGTAAACACTTTGTACCTCCGCACATCATGGGTAAATGACTTCTTTGAGCCCGCTACTCAGGAAGGTGATTTCAAGACACTTTCCGGAGAAAAAGCAAAAAAAGATTTCATGAGCCAGCAGGACAAATTCAGATATTATGAAGATAAAAATGGCAAGTTTGTTGTCCTTCCCATGAATGGCGGAATAAACGCTGTGTTTATCTTGGGAGAAGTAGACGATGTAATCAGCAAGATAGCCAATGCATCCATTGAAGAAGTCGCTGTAAAACTCCCGAAATTTGAATCCGAGACCACCCTGTCTGAGAACCAGCTCATCGATTTCTGTAGAGCCCGTGGTGCAGGACAGGCATTTACGCTAGATGCAGACTTCTCTCTCATGAGTGATGATATGAACCTTTTTATCTCTGACATAATACAGAAGACTAAAATCAAGGTCGATGAGAAAGGCATCGAAGCTGCCGCTGCTACCGCAGTCATAATGACCGAAGGCTGTGCACCGGAAGAGCCCGAAGTAAAAGAGTTCTTTGCTAATCAGCCGTTCAAGTACATGATTCTGACAGACAGTGATTCTCCGGAACTGCTCTTCTATGGACAGCTTGTTGAGTAAATATATTATCGCATGAAAAAAGGCTCCCGAGGAAATCCTCGGGAGGCTTTAATTATTATTTCGGTATTTGTATAAGGAAGTTCTGTTCGCTAAGCTCAATCATCGCTATCGCTCGATCTCGCAAATCTCACAGAACGACCTCGCACTAAGCTCGTCCTGCACAAAGCTTGGACTCGCTAAGTTGCTTTCGGCCTACTCGATGATAGAAGCAACCCTTCCTGAACCTACAGTACGTCCACCCTCACGGATAGCGAATGTAAGACCCTGCTCCATAGCGATGGGGTGGATGAGCTCGATGGTCATCTCTACGTTATCGCCGGGCATGCACATCTCAGTGCCTGCGGGAAGAGAAATAACTCCGGTAACGTCGGTTGTTCTGAAGTAGAACTGAGGACGATAGTTGTTGAAGAAAGGCGTATGACGGCCACCCTCGTCCTTGGTAAGTACGTAAACCTGAGCGGTGAACTTGGTGTGGCAGGTAACGCTGCCGGGCTTAGCGAGGACCTGTCC
>NZ_JAILQF010000210.1 GCF_024699075.1 Butyrivibrio sp. | reverse complement strand
GATGACAATGTAAGATGAATAATATCCTTACCATCTTTAACTATATCTTCAAAATACTCTTCATACTCTTCTACATTGATCTGTGAAGTCTTGGTATCAGCTCCGTCCTGCATAGCCTTATAGAACTTATCAAATGAAATTGTCTGTCCAAGGTCGTCTAAATGATCTACGCCATCAAGCTGGTAATGAAAACATATATATCTTACCTTTTTTGTGTCAAAAAAGTCTTTTGGCATATCTGCTGTAGAACAGCAGCTAATTACATAATCCGAACTCATATATAACTTTCCTCCGCCATTTTACTACTTATATAAAAAGAAAATCTCTTTTTTCAGTTTATATTAAGAAAAAATTAAATACAATAGCTTAAAATATTTACTCAGGAAAACTTTCCATATCCTTCATTATATTTTCAAGACGCTATATTACTAAATATTGGTTATACATTTTTTTAGTATATTTTTCCATCGCACCATAAACAGAAATCCATCAAAACAAAGTAACAAAGTGTCATATCTATCTAAAATGAAGTTTTACCCGTATTAGTTTCCATGATTTTGTCTATTTTACGCAATTACAATTAAGATTAGGTATTTAAGTTCCATACTATTTTTGTTACAATCTATACTTGTAGTATTTACTAGCAAAAGGATTATTGAGGAGATATAACATGTCATTTGAAGTAAAACATTTGCAAAAAAATTTTGGAGACAAGGTCGCCGTAGAGGATCTTTCTTTCAGGCTTGAAGGTCCCGGCGTATATGCACTTCTTGGTACAAATGGTGCAGGTAAATCCACCTCCATACGTATGATGCTCGGCATACTTTCCAAAGATCACGGAGAAGTTCTCTTAAACGGCGAGAATTTTGACACTCACAAGGTCAATGTAGGATACCTCGCAGAAGAAAGAGGCTTATATCCCAAGTACCCAATCATGGACCAGCTTATGTATTTTGCATCACTTAAAGGTCTGTCTCAAGACGCTGCCATGGAAAGGATCAAATACTGGGGCGACAGACTTAAGGTTATGGAATATCTTTTTCCTGAGAGAAAAAAGGGAAAGAAAGTAAAACCCACTCTTGCAGATCAGATGTCCAAAGGTAACCAGCAGAAGATTCAGCTCATGGCTGCTCTTATCTCAGACCCTGATTTTCTGATTCTTGATGAGCCTCTTTCAGGCCTTGATCCCGTTAATACGGATCTTTTCAAAAGTGTAATTCGCGAAGAAATCGAAAAGAAAAAATATATCATCATGTCATCCCACCAGATGCCTGTCATCGAAGAATTCTGTGAAGACATTACTATTTTAAACAGGGGTAAAGCTGTAGTTCACGGCAATCTCAATGATATCAAGAAATCCTACGGCCGCGTTAACCTCTTTGTTAAGTGCGATGAAGATATCTCTTCTACTGTTAACAGCCTAGGAATAAGGGTTGTTAGTGATACTCCTGCAGGAATTCAGCTTAAGGTTCAAAACGAGTCTGAAGCAAGAACTCTTCTAAAGCATCTTACTGATGAAAATAAGACCATAGTAAGATTTGAGCTAAGAGAGCCTTCTCTTCATGAGATTTTCATTGAAAGCGTCGGAGAAAATGCAGAGGATAAAGAATCAGCTGCAAAAGACAGCTCTCCAAATGAAGATAAAGGCACTAATGTTGAAGGCAGCAAGGCGGAGGATATGTAAGTGAATAAAAATGAATTCAGAGGATTCAAACAGGTCTTTTTATTTGAATTCATGACAGGTATCAAAAAGACTGGTTTTAAGATATTCCTCTTAGTAATATGTTCCATATCATTTCTGGCTATGCCTGTCATGCTTATTCTTGATAATAACAAGGCCGATGATGATGCTAAAAATAGTGCCCCTGTAAAAGCGGCTATAGAATCAGTATATATATATGATAATACAGATCTTACTATTGACTATTCTCTGTTAAATGAAAATGAAAAGTATACAGATGTATCTTTTGTCACAGATAGTGATATCTCCTATACTGATGCTATTGAAAATCTCAAAGGCAATTCTGATCACAAAGATCTTGTTATAGGGATAGAATATGAAGCCAAAGAAGGCTTTGATATCACGATCACAGATTCTTCCAAATCCGAGATCAGCGACTCAGATTTAAGCAGCTTTGAAGATGACTATCTGTCTTTTTACAGAGAAGAGATTCTTAAAAACCTGGATATAAGCCAGGAAGATTATGAATATCTTACACAGAACATTCATGTAAATGTTATGAAGATAGATGAAAGCGGTTCTGTTGCCAATAACGAAGAGGGAATCTCCTACAACGAATATATAATAATGCTTGCAGGACTTATGGCCGTATTTATGTTCATCAACATGTCAGTTGGTAATGTAGCTACATCCATTGCAACCGAGAAATCATCCAGAGTAATTGAATATCTTCTGACAGGAACAAGACCTCTTGCGCTCCTATCAGGCAAAATAGCTGCAAGACTTTTAGAAAACGTTATTATCCTGTTTGCAGCATATTCAAGCTATTTTATGTCTCAGCTTGTATGTGTCTTCCTTATAGCAGGTAATGCTTCAGGCAGCACCTCAAGTAATCTTGTTGTGGTTTCATCATTTTGGAATACTATTACTATTCCAAAACTTGTTCTCACAGTGCTGTACTTTCTTGCAGGTCTGTTTCTGTTTACAATACTTGGAGCAATCGCAGGCGCAAGTGTATCAAAGCTCGACGAGCTGCAGGATGCTTACAAATTTTACAGCTTTATCATGATAGTCTGCGTATATGTAGATATGTTCATTATCATTATGATGCTTAGCACTAGTATATCAAGCTCGTTTGAAAATTTCTGTGCCCTATTCCCTTTTACAGGAGCATTCATAACTCCTGCTCTGATACTTACAGGAAAGCTCAGTGTATTTACAGGAACGATAGCTCTTATAATAATCGTCATTACTGCAGCCCTTTCATTTATCCTGGCATCAGCAGTATACGAGTCTATGCTCCTTTTCCAAGGTAAAAGACTTAAAGCAAAAGACATAATTGCACTCATGAAAAAGCAGGTGGTCGAATGAAGAACTGGCTTAAAATATTAAAATTCACTCTAAAACAGGCCCTTAGAGGCCCTAAATTCATTACTTCTACAGCCATAATAGGTATAGTTATACTTTTAGCTGCAGGAGTTTCCAACATTTTTATATCCGGGGCATTTGATAATGATTCAAAGACAAGTGACCTAGAAAATGTTTATATAGTTAATGAAACAGATCTTACAATAGATACTGACAGCTTCGTACAAGATCATCAGAAGGATTATCCCCTTTTGCATATCAGTAACATCTCAGGTGTAAGCGCCCAAGAGGCTGCACAAAATCCTGACGTTATATCTACATATAGTGAAAGTACTGTTATACTTGAACTTTCAGAAGATAAGGATGGCTTTAATCTTAATGCTTATCTTCCCAGTACAAGCACTGTAAGTAGTAGTGAAGCAGAAGATTTTGCATATGATTTTTCTGATTCAGTAAAGAGCGCCAAGATCAAAAGCATAGGTGTCTCTGAAGATAAACTGAGCATGGCTACTGGCGATCTTAATGTTACTTACGCAAAAGCTGAAGAAACAAGCGAAGAAACAAGCGAAGGAACCGACTATCCAGTCTTATCTTATATAGCTCACATGCTGGTAATGATGGCCCTATACTTTTTGGTAATATTCTATGGACAAAGTATAGGTCAGATAGTCAGCATGGAAAAGACATCAAAGCTCATGGAATACATCCTTACTCTTACAGGACCTTCAGGAATTATATTTGGCAAAGTAACTGCCATCTTCTGTGAGGCTGTCATACAGATAGTTATATGGATAGCCTGCGGTTTAGGCGGTGTTATTATAAGTAATTCCATCATAGAAAGTCTTATAGGCCAAAAGAGCACTGACATCATTGCTCTTTTTATGGAAATGCTTCCAAAAGAAGGTCTTTCCCACAGCTTTGGAGTTCTTATGATCCTTGCTGTTATAGCACTCCTTGCAGCATTTTTATTCTACTGCTTTGTTTCAGCCTTATTTGCTTCATTTGCTTCAACAGCAGAAGAATTGTCACAGACCAATTCAATGTCAGTACTTGCTATGCTTGCCGGCTTTATAGCATCAATGTACATACCTCTTTATACAGATAATTCACCAATAGGCATGCTTATCGTAAGGATCATTCCTTTTACTTCTGCCTTCTCTTTACCAGGTGATATCATCTGTGCAAGAATAAGCCTTATCGAGTTTATAATCTACATTTCGCTTCTTATCTTCTTTACTGTAATGCTTGCCATACTCACAGGTAAAGTTTATAAGAACAGACTATTCAAAAAAGGAACCAGGAAAATCTTTGCTGAGATAGGATCTGCCATCACCGGCAAGACAAGATCAACCGAAGAAGTTTCTGATCCTTTGGAAAAAGAACTTTCTGATACCCAAAAAGCTCTTCCTATCGAACGCTATGAAAATCATGACAGAGCTAAGAAAACCTATACTATCGTTGGATTTGCCCTTCTTGCTCTCATACTTGGTGCAAATGTTTTAGGCGGACTTATTGGAAATGTGCTTGCTAATATAGTATCAGCAAAAGCTAATATGAATCTTCAGGATTTATATTCAGATACGACATTCCTTGTTGTTAACAATATAATTGCCATGTACCTTGTAGCATGTCCTCTATGTGCACTTGTTATGAAGCTTTCAAATGATTCTGTCCTCGTCAAGAAAGGAAGCATTAGTAAAAATCAGTATTTTAGAGCAATCTGCATTATATTCCCTGTAGCATATTCTCTTTCATACTTTAGTGCCTTCCTTGCTTCTTTATTATCAGGGGGAGAATCTGAAAATACTGTTATCAACGCCTTAATAACAGGCGATAACGTACTTTCCATGATAATGGTAGCTGTCCTTGCTCCTATATTTGAAGAGCTTGTATTCAGAAAGCTGATAATAGACAGAACAAGGCGCTACGGAGAAGCTATTGCCATACTATACTCTTCACTTGCCTTTGGAATATTCCACTGCAATCTGTATCAGTTGTTCTATGCATTTGCAATAGGTATTCTCCTTGGCTACGTATATGTAAGAACCGGCAATGTCATACTGACTATCATAATGCATATGATAATGAACTCATCATCCGCCATCTTGTATCCTCTTGCACCAGCGGTTTATGAATATTTTGAATATGCAATGATAATACTTGGCATAGCTTCAATCATCTATACATTTATAAAAAGAGATGTGAAGATAGAACATACCCAAAACGAAGTTGCTTCCAAAGAGCTTTCAGCAATTGCATTCCTTAACTCGGGTACGATCATCTTCACACTTGTGTGCACCATGATCCTCATCTACACACTGCTTGCACCCGCACTTCTTGGGTGATCTGCATGTGATTGGCCGTGCAGATTCTTGAATGCGGGAAGTTTATAAAGTTTTTTCTTGTCTTTCGTGTATTAAAATTCAAGGCTTAATATCAGGATTATTATATTCCGGGATCCAAACTCGCTTCGCTCAAACATGTTGATCCCATACGGAATATAATAATCCGTCTATTAAGCTCTTGAATTTTTTTAATTATATTTGCTCCTGAGCTCGTCTGCTACTTCGTCGGATAGTTCAAAGTGCTGGTAGTCTTTGACGCTGTTCCAGCTTCCGCCCCATATAAATCCATGCTCTGTAAAGAGCTTGTAGCATAAGTCGTTTTCATCTATTTTGTAAGGGAAGTCCGCTTCTCTGTCAAGGTAAGGGGCGCCTGCTGCCGGCTCTACTATCCTTGTACCGTCTACTTCTTTGGTGTATGGATTGTATAAGGGATTTATATCTACTGCTATACCAAGACCGTGCTTGGATATCTTGGTAGTATGAGATATGCATCTGTAGTTAAAGCATGAAGAATTGTTGGCTGTCATTGATGCCTCATCATCAGCATCATATACATCAATAAGCTCCATTCGTTCTATGGGATAGTCATTTATATATAACTCTTCAAATATTTCAAGCAGATCCTGAGCTATGATCTCATGACATACCATCTCTCCTTCACATGTAGCTCCTTCAAGATTCTTATGAAGTATATGTATATACCTAAGGTCCTCTATTGGAATGGTACAATCATCCTTATAGGACTTGCCCTTCATCTGAGCAAAAAGTTCATCTGATATCATTTCTATATAAAAATCTTCGCTACTGATCTCATTATCCATTTCTTCTGTGCCCATCTCTATATCTGATTCATCAGTATTACTGTCACTATTTGAAGCCTCAAGGTCATCTTGGGAAGCTCCATTTTGTGAATCAGAATTATCTGTATTTGTTTCATCTATATTTGAAGTATTGTTATTTGAAGCGTTTATATTTGATGTTTCCTTATTTGAATCATCATCATTTGAAATATTTTTATTTGATATTTCTTTATTAGAAACATTATTATTTGAAACGTCATTATTTGTTGTTTCTATATTGGATGCATTACTATTGGAAGCATTTTTATTTGAGGTATCTTTATCTAAATCATCTATATCAGAACCATCTTTATTTGATGTATTATTTGAAATATCTATACTTGCTGCGGCATTAGTATCAGCATTCCCTTGATCGTTCCCGCATCCCTGGCAGCATATTAGCAATACCATAAGTATACTTATGATATTTTTAGAAATAACTCGTTTTTTAGAAGGTTTAACAGGCTTTTTACGCTTGTCATATTTAGTAATACTATCATTTTTATATTCTGATGTATTTTCATTTTGAATTCTGTTTATGATCATTCTC